>JBEBCX010000039.1:0-8945 GCA_041157425.1 Cyanobacteriota bacterium
GCGCGTCGAACGCGATGGGCGTGGCGTTGGCCATGGCCATGGCGGGGCGGCAGCGAGGGCTGACGCGGATCCTAGGGAGGGTGGCGGCGCTGAACCCCTGCGGCAGCGCGCCTCAGGCCAACCAGGCCGCCAGACCGGTGCCGGCCTGGGGTGTGGCGGAACGGCTGGTGATCTCCACGATCCGTCCCACGCTGGCGGGGGCCTCCAGGGCATCGAGGCACACCCGGGCCACCAGGCGGCGCGGAATGCTGCCATCGCGCTGCTGGTCGGGGCCGCTGAACTGCACGCACTGCTCCGCCAGATCCTCCTCCTGCTCCTTGAGGCCCCCCGGGCGCACCACCGTGTAGCTGAGGCCGCTCTGCTCCAGCCAGCGCTCCCCCAGGCGTTTCCACACCAGGATCAAGCCAAACAAATTGAGCGGGTGCCGCCACAGGCCGGCGCAGAGGGAGCTCACCAGCACCACGCGCGACACACCAACGCTGCGGCAGGCCTCGATCTGCTGCCGCACGCCGAAGGCATCCACCTGCAGCGGGCCGCTGAGGTCGATGCTGGGGCGCGCACCGGTGGCGATCACCAGGGCATCGCAGCCCCGGAGAGCTCCAGCGAGGGCGGCTCGGTCCCCCAGCTGCAGGCGCACCACCTCAGCGCCACTGAGCCCTTCGGGCAGCGAAGAGCCGGGCCGCACCAGGGCCCGCACCCGATGGCCGCGATCCAGGGCCTCCTGCACCACGCGCCAACCGGTTTTGCCGGAGGCACCGCTGACCGCCAACAGCATCGATCAGAACAGGGGCAACAGCTCCTGTTCTAGGCAGTGGGCCTGGGGGTTGGAGCCCCGCTGCCGCAGCAGCCGGGCCCGCAGGATCATCGGATCGAGATCACACTCGAGATCAAAGGCCCGCTCAAAGCGCTGCCGCAGTTCATCGGGGGTGAGGGCAAAGACAGAACGCTCATCCATGGGCTGGCAAGGGGGTGGCCCTGGAGCGGGGTGATGGCCGGAAGGTAGGGGCTCCAGCGGGAATGCGAATAGGTAATTCTCCTCATCTTTTTTCCATCCCTGGCAACAAAATGGCGGGATGGCCCCGCTGTCGTTCGATCTGCACGTTCCCCGGCGGCCCCAGCGGCCGTTGCCGGCGGTGCAGCCACGCCACTGGCAAACGCAGCTGATCCAGCTGCTGCAGCGGCGGCTGCAGCGGCCCGGCGGCCACGACGTGCTGATCAACGCCGGCCCCGGAGCCGGCAAAACCCTCGGCGCCCTGCTGGGTTTTGAGCGGCTGCAGCGGCAGGGGCAGCTGCAGCGGTTTCTCGTGTTCTGCCACCGCAGCTCGATCGCCAGCCAATGGCTGCAGGCCGCCGCAGGTCTGCAGCTGCGCTTGCGGGAGTGGCAGCCGGGGGAGGCCCGCGCGGAGCCCTGGGGCGACGCCGACGGGCTGCTGATCACCTACCAAGCGGCGGGGCGGAACCTTCAGGCCTTGCTGCCGCAGCTTCAGGCGGATGCCGGCCAGCCCTGGCTGGCCATCGCCGATGAGGTGCACCACCTGGGGCTCGACCCCGAGGAACCGGAAGCCACCGCCTGGGGCCATGCCTTCAGCCGCCTCACCGCCGGGGCACGGCTGCGGCTGGGGCTCACCGGCACCCCCTTCCGGGCCGACAACCTGGGCTTCTGCGCCGCCCGCCGCATCCAGGTGCACGACGGTGAGTCGTGGGTGGAGCAGATCGCCCCCGACCTCAGCATCGAACCCCGGGATCTGATCGCCGCCGGCGATGTGCGCCCCCTGGAATTCCGCTTTCAGGATGGCTGGGTGGACCATGGCCGCCAGGACCAACCCGGCGACACCGAACGCTCACCCCTCTCCCAGGAGCAGCGCGAGAGCTGGCGGGCCCGAAACCTGCGCCGGGCCATCCGCCTGGGGGATCGCAGCAGCATCGCCCTGCGGGTTTTGCTGAACGCCCGGCAGCGGCTGGAGGTGGTGCGCCGCCAGCATCCGGAGGCCGGTGGGCTGGTGGTGGCGCGCGACATCGCCCACGCCCGGCGCCTGTGCGGGCTGCTGGAGGAGGAGGGCGACCGGGTGCTGCTGGTGCACTCCCAGGACAGCGCCGCCGCGGAGCACATGCAGGCCTTCAAAGCTGGCCAGGCCGACTGGCTGGTGAGCATCGACATGTGCGCCGAAGGCTTCGACGCGCCCCGGCTGCGGGTGGTGGCGTACCTCACCACGGTGGTGACCCGCACCCGCTTTGTGCAGGCGATCACCCGGGCCGTGCGCATGGATGCCCAACGGGCCAGCCAGGAGGCGGTGCCCCGCCACCCCTCCTACGTGTTTGCCCCAGCGGATCCGCTGCTGCTGCAATACGCCCGCACCTGGTCGCTGAGCGAGCCCTACGTGCTGCGTCCGAAGGGGCCGGAAGCGGAACCGGCGGCGGGCCCAGCGGGGCGCGCCCCGTCACTGCCGCTGCAGGCCATGGAGGATGGCGCCGGAGCCGTGATCCGGATGCGGGGGCCGCAGCTGCCGAACTTCGTTGTGCAGCGGTAATTACATACAGCCGCAGCAAAAAGTGCGAATTTGTGCGAATTGCCACCCCGGATCGCCCGATGGGCGACCAACGTGGCCCCAAGGCGTTCCACGCGTCGCACCGGCAGAGGACCCATGAACGGTTCAATCCAGCGCAGACTCACCGTTGCCATCAACTGGTCAGCGGCACGAATCGCCAGCCTGGATGATCGCGAGCGCTACGAGGACAGCTACGCCCTCACCGAAGAGTTTCGTGAGTGGATTCTCTGCATTGACCAGCACCCCGAGCTCATGGCCGAGCAGGTGCTCATGGTGCCTGACTTCAACCAATGTCCCCGCGCCGGCAACAACGAAAACGAGTCAGATGGGCTGCTTGAAATCTAAAGCAAGTCTTTAAATCGCCGATCGCGCCCAGTCGCGGCCTGCGGTCCGGGGCGACCGACGGGAGCCCGCAACCCCTAAGCTCTTAAGCGAAGTGACTCCGCTTAAGCCATGGACCGGGCCGGTGCCGACAACTTGGGGCTCGAAAACCTGGTGATCGTGGGCTCCGGCCCCGCCGGCTACACCGCCGCCATCTACGCCGCCCGCGCCAACCTGCGCCCCGTGGTGATCACGGGCTTCCAGGACGGCGGCATCCCCGGTGGGCAGCTGATGACCACCACCCACGTGGAGAACTTCCCCGGCTTCCCGGACGGCATCCTCGGCCCGGAGCTGATGGACCGCCTCAAGGCCCAGGCGGTGCGCTGGGGCACCCGCCTGGTGGAGGCCGACGCTGAGCGCATCGACCTGTCGCAGCGTCCGTTCCGGATCGATGCCGATGGCCAAACCATCCAGGCCCAGGCCGTGATCCTGGCCACCGGCGCCAGCGCCAACCGCCTGGGGCTCCCCAGCGAGGCGCGCTTCTGGAATGCGGGCATCAGCGCCTGCGCCATTTGCGATGGCGCCACCCCCCAATTCCGCCAGGTGGAGCTGGCGGTGGTGGGTGGCGGTGATTCCGCCTGCGAAGAGGCCGTGTACCTCACCAAATACGGCAGCCGCGTGCACCTGATCGTGCGCTCCGATCGGCTTCGGGCCAGCAAAGCCATGGCCGACCGGGTGCTGGCCAACCCCGCCATCCAGGTGCACTGGAACCGCCAGATCCGCGATTGCAGCGGCGGCGACTGGCTGGAAGCCATCGAATTGGTGGACCCCAACGGTGACCCCAACGGTGGCGCCAGCGAGCATCTGCCGGTGCGCGGCCTGTTTTATGCGATCGGGCACACCCCCAACACCCGTCTGGTGCGCGATCAGCTGCAGGTGGATGCCAAGGGCTATGTGATCACCCAGCCCGGGCGGCCGGACACGAGCATCGAGGGGGTCTACGCCGCCGGTGACGTGGCCGATGCGGAATGGCGACAGGGCATCACCGCCGCCGGCAGCGGCTGCCAGGCGGCCCTGGCGGCGGAGCGTTGGCTCACCCACCACGGCCTGGCCGTCACCGTGAGCCAGGAGCCCGTGGATCCCGCCACCGTGGGCGAGGTGAAGCGCACCGCCGTGAGCGATGAAGCCAACTTCGACCCCCAGGCCCTCTGGCAGAAGGGCAGCTTCGCCCTGCGCAAGCTGTACCACGACAGCGACAAGCCCCTGTTGGTGGTGTACACCTCCCCCACCTGCGGCCCCTGCCATGTGCTCAAGCCGCAGCTCAAGCGGGTGCTGGAGGAGCTGGGGGGCCGCGCCCAGGGCGTGGAGATCGACATCGACGCCGACAACGCGATCGCTCAGCAGGCCGGCGTCACCGGCACCCCCACGGTGCAGCTGTTCTTCCGCAAGGAGCTCAAGCAGCAGTTCCGTGGGGTGAAGCAGCGCAGCGAATTCCGCGCCGCCATCGACGAGCTGCTGGGCAGCCCGGTGGGCTGAGGCTCAGCGGCGGCGGGGGCCGCCGGGGCGGTTGCCGCCGGGGCGCGGCCCACCGGCGGCGGCGTTGCGTTCCCGGTAGGTGATGCGGCCGCGGCTGAGGTCGTAGGGGCTGATCTCCACCAGCACCTTGTCTCCGGCCAGCAGTTTGATGCGGAACTTGGTGAGCTTGCCGGCGGCACGGCACAGGCATTGGTGGCCTGCGGGCTGCTCGAGGGTGACCAGGTAAAACCCGTTGCCCTGTTCCTTCTCGATCACGCCGGAGGTCTCAATCATGCGGTGGGGCCGTGGAACACAAACAGAGCTGCGTCCAGCTTAGGTGTCGCCCTCAAACCGCTAGGGTCACGACCCAATCCGGTGCTCCAGCCCGCCACGCCGATGATCCTGCCCCCCGTGACCATGGATCTCGGACTGCTGCTGATTTCAATCGGGGTGGTGAACCTGTGGCGCGCGCGCCAGGCCTCCTGACCACCCTGCTGTTCCACAAGCCCTACGGGGTGCTGAGCCAGTTCACACCGGAACCGGGCTCGGCCTGGGGCTGCCTGGCCGACCACATCGACAGTCCCGGGGTGTACGCCGCCGGACGGCTCGATGCCGACAGCGAAGGCCTGCTGCTGCTCACCGCCAACGGCCGGCTGCAGCAACGGCTCACCGACCCCCGCTGGGGCCACTGGCGCCGTTACTGGGCGCAGGTGGAGGGCCTCAGCGACGACGCGGCCCTGCAACGCCTGCGGGAGGGGGTGCTGATCCAGGGCCAGCGCACCCTGCCGGCCAAAGCCCGGGCGCTGGAGGATCCGGGCCTGCCGCCGCGGGATCCCCCCATCCGCCAGCGGGCCAGCATTCCCACCAGCTGGCTGGAGCTGGAGCTGCGGGAGGGGCGCAACCGCCAGGTGCGCCGCATGACGGCCGCCGTGGGGCTACCCACCCTGCGGCTGCTGCGGGTGGCCATCGATCTGATGGATGGGGGCCCTTGCCTCAGCCTCGAGGGCCTGGCGCCCGGGCAGTGGCGGGAGGTGACCCCCTCAGAACACGAACGGCTGGAGCGCCTGCTTCAGGGGCGCGGCGGCCGCGCCGGCGGCGGGAAATCGGGCAGGGCCGGCGGCGGCGGGTAGGGGGGCTTGGCCTCAGCCCAGCGCATCCTTGAGCTCGCGAACCACCTGCAGCTGCCCGTAGTAGTAGTTGGCGCGGGCGCGGCGGTCGGCGTCCTCAACGCTGTCGAGCGCATCGAAGCCGAGGCTCTGCCACAGCTCATGGCCGCAGGCCCGGCTCACCTCCGCCACCGCCTCCTGCTCCAACACACCCAACCGGCGCTGCAGGTTTTTGATCTGGGCGATGGCCATCGCGGGGCACCGGGCAACCGAAACTGGGCGAATAGTACAAGCTCACTACCGGCGCGCCAAGGGCCGCGGGGCCGCGCTCAGAACGGCAGCTTCTTCTTGGCGTCCTTGTCGAGGTCGGCCTCCATCTCGCGCAGGCGCTTGAGGATCGTGTCGTAGTACTCGCGCAGGTAGGCCTCCAGGCCGGTGGTGTCCGCCGGATCGAGGCCGAAGGCCGCATAACTGGCCTCCATCGGCGCATTGAGGGTGACGCCGCCGCCCACCACCTTGTCGAAGGCCAGGCGCTCAGCCACGTTCACCGCCGGCTCGAAGAACGACGACACCGACTGCATCAGCCGCAACAGGAACGGCTGCACCCGGAACACGCGGGCGCTCTTGCCGGTGAACTTCTCGCACAGCTGGGTGATCTCACCGGTGTTCCAGGCCCGCGGGCCCACCACCGGGAAGGCCTGGCGCACGGTTTCGGCGCGGCCCAGGGCGGCCACCGCGAAGCGGGCCACATCCTGGGTGTTCATGTAAGCGATCGGGGTGGGCGTGCCGCTCACCCACACCGTTTGGCTCTCCAGCACGGGGATCGCGATCTGGCTGATCAGACCCTGCATGAACGCCACACAGCGCAGGATCGTGTAGTCGAAATCGGAGTGGATCAAGGCCTGCTCGGTGCAGTGCTTGATGTCCATCAGGGGCACATCGCGGTGCTTCTCGGCATCGAGCAGCGACACAAACACGTAGCGCTTGACCCCGGCCCGCTCACAGGCATTGAGCAGGTTGAGCTTGCCCGTCCAGTCGATGTCGTAACTGCTGCCGGGGTCGGTGGCACGGGCGGTGGCGGCGTCGATCACCGCCTCCTGGCCCTCAAGGGCGTAATCGAGGCTGTCGGGCTCGAGCAGGTCGCCGCGGGTGAGCTCGCAGCCCCATTCCTGCAGGAAGGAGGCCTTGCGGGGGGAGCGCACCATGCAGCGCACCTGATGACCGGCATCGAGGGCCTGCCGGGCGATCTGCCGCCCCAGCGTGCCCGTTGCACCGATCACCAACACCTGCATCGGGGTTCCACGAGGAGGGCTGAGCCTAAAGCTGAGGGCTTCTCAGCCGCGCCCCAGGCGCTCTGAGGGGCTCAGTTGTCGCCCTGGAGCTTCAGCAGCAGGGCGCCACCCACCAGGCCCAGGGGGATCAGAACCCAGAACAGCGCTGCAGTGCCGAAGATTTCCGAGGCCATGGCCGGATGCCGTAACGGCTACCTATTTAGCGCAGCTGCCAGCTCCAACACGCGCGACCAGGGGGCATTGCAGCGGAAGCAGCCCTCCATCACCCCGGAGCGCAGGGCCGTAAAGCCCTCCACCCGCAGCGCCGCCAGCAGGGCATCGCTGGGGGGCGGCCCGCCGCCCAAGCGGCGGCCCAGCTCCGCCAGGGGCCAGCAGCGCTCCGGCACGCCAGGGTCCGCCAGCAGGCGCCGCAGCAACCGCACACTGGCGGGGGCCACCTCCTGGGGGGAGGCCGATGCCCCCACATCGGCCATCGCCTCCAGGGTGGGGCCGTGCTGCAGCGGGCCCAGCCACAGCGGCCCGGAGATGGCCAGGGGGGGAGCGGCGGCCCCGCAGGCGCAGGCGGGCCATTGGCGCAGCTGCCAGAGGCTTTGGCTGAACTGCTCGCCGCAGCCGTGGCAATGGGCCAGCAGCCCCAGCAAGCGCTCCTGCTGGGGGTCCGCCCGGCGCTGCAGCTGAAGCGCCACCCGGAAGGTGCGTCCTTCGCTGAAACTGAACAAGGGCCGCACCCCCCGGCCCAGGGCCCAGGCGGCCCGGGCCACCACGGCAATCTGCAGCCGCAGGGCCAGCTCCCAACTGGCGGGATGGGCACGGGCGGCGGCCCCCAGGGAGCGCAGCGCGGCGGCGCGGTCGTGGCCGGTGGGGGAGCGGCCATCGGTGCTGGCCAGGTACAGCACCCCGCCAAATTGCAGGGCCTCCAGGGCCGCCGGCACCAGCGTCGTGGGGCAGCCGAAGGCGTCGAGGTCCACCAGGCCAAAGCGCCGCTCCTCCAGCAGGCACCCCGCCAGCAACTTCTGGGCGCTGAGGGCCGTGGCCTCCACGCGGCAGCCCGCCTGGGCCAGGGGGGCCAGGTTGGCCTGCAGCAGCGGCAGGCGATCGCCGTCGCCGTCGTTGACCCACACGCCGTGGGCACCGGCCTCCAGCCCATAGCGCAGGCCGCGGATGCCGCAGCCGGCCATCAGGTCCAACACCTCCAGCGGCTGGGGCAGGGTGCGGGCCAGCAGCACCCCCAGGTCGCGGGAGGGCCGCGATTGGGGCCGGAAGAAGCCGCCGCCGAGCTGCAGCTGGGCCTGGCCTTCGCAATAGTGAAGGTCCGGCGACCGGTTCTCTCCGGCACCGCCCTGCGATTGCGTTGCCGTGTCGGCCACCCTCCAGCCCCTGCCCCTGTCCGATCCCCAGCCTGACGCCGCGGGGGCCCAGTGGGGTGCGCACAGCAGCTGGCACTGGCAGGGGCACCACTGCCATTGGCGGGTGCTCGGCAGACGCGATCAACCGGCCCTGGTGCTGCTGCACGGCTTCGGTGCCGCCAGCGGCCATTGGCGCCACAACGCCGCCGCGCTGGCGGAGGCGGGTTGGTGCGTGTACGCCATCGACCTGGTGGGCTTCGGGGCCTCCAGCCAACCGGCCCACCGCCGCCACCGTCCGCTCGACAACCGCCTCTGGGCACGGCAGGTGCAGGGGTTTCTGGAGCAGGTGGTGCAAGGGCCCGCGGTGCTGGTGGGCAACTCCCTGGGGAGCCTGGTGGCCGTCACCTGCGCCGTGTTCTTTCCCCAGTGGGTGCTGGCGGTGGTGGCGGCCCCCCTGCCCGACCCAACGCTGCTGATGCCCATGGGGCGGCGGCGGCGGCCCTGGCGGCGGCGGCTGCAGCGGCGGCTGGTGGTGGTGCTCTGCCGGCTGCTGCCGCTGGAGCTGCTGGTGCCGCTGATCGCCCGCACCCCACTGCTGGACCTGGGCCTGCGCAGCGCCTACAGCAGCCCGGCCCCGCTCGATCGGGAACTGCGGCGGCTGGTGGCGAAACCGGCCCTGCGGCCCCAGGCCCCCCAGGCCCTGCGGGCGATGAGCATCGGCATGGCGCTGCGCCCGCGGGCGGCCACGGCGGCGCCGCTGCTGCAGCGCATGCGCCAACCGCTGCTGGTGCTGTGGGGCGACAACCTCACCCTCGAGCA
>JBEBCX010000040.1:0-8838 GCA_041157425.1 Cyanobacteriota bacterium
GGCATGGCGGGCAGGGGCCGTTTGCGCTCGGGGTCGAGCAGGCCCTCCGGCTCCAGCTGCTGCCGAACCTGCTCGAAGCGGCGCAGCACGCTGCTGAGGCTGGGGCGCAGGTCGAGCACCTGCACCGTGAGGCTGGCGCGGCTGGCCCAGAAATTGAGCTTGCCCACCACCACCACACCGTCGCCCTCCTGGGGCTGGTGGCTGAGTTTGGCCAGCTGTGAGGCCCACACCACCGCTCCGATGGAGGCCTCACCATCCACCAGGGTGAGCCACAGGTGCCCCTTCTTCAGCTGGGGCCGCGACACGGTGGCATCCAGCAGAAACCGCGGGGCAAACCCCCGCTCCAGCAGCGATCCGATCGCCTGGTTCAGGGCCGCGACGCTGTAGCGCGGCAGGCCGGTTTCGCTGCCCACGGCTCAGCCCTCCAGGCGCCGGTAGCAGCTCCACCAATACAGGCTCACCAGGGTGCCCAGCAGCGTCACCGCCTGGCCAACGGGGTGGTCGATCCGGATGGCCCCGATGCTGGTGATCACCACAGCGGTGCTGATCAGGCGGGCCCCATCGCGGCGGTTTTTGGCGTAGAGGCGAGCCAGGGTGCCCACGGGTGCGTCGTGAAGGGCAGTCTGGCCCATGGCTGCAGGGTGGGCGATACGTTTGGCGGCACCGCGCCTTGCCCCTGTGCTTTCCCTGCGCCAGCAACTGCAACGGCAGCTTTCGGCGCCCCTGCCGGAGCAGCCTGAGCTGGTGCTGGTGACCGACCTCGACGGCACCCTGCTGGGGGGTGCCACACCGGAGCGCCGGCGTTTTTACCGCTGGCTGGCGCGTCAGCGCCAGCGGGTGCTGCATGTGTTCTGCACCGGCCGCGACCTGAGCTCCATCGCCCGGGTGTTGCAGGAGGATGAACCGATCGGCCTGGCCGCCCCCCACCTGGTGATCGGCGATGTGGGTTGCACCGTGGCCTGCGGCGCCTCGCTGCTGCCGGTGCCCCTGGCGGTGGATCCGATCGAGGCCCTTTGGAGTGGCCTTGAGCAGCGGCTGCTGCCCCTGCTGGAGGCCCAGCCGGGGTTGTCACCCCAGCCGGTGCACAGCTCCCGGCGGCTGGCGTACAGCATTGATCTGGAGCGGTTTGACCACGGCCTGATCCCGGCGCTGGAGGCCCATGGGGTGGATTGCCTGATCTCCGACAGCCGTTACTTCGATGTGCTGCCCGCTGGGGTGAACAAGGGCAGCACCCTGCTCAGCCTGCTGCGGTGGCTGGAGGTGGACCCCGCCACGGTGGTCACCGCCGGCGACAGCCTCAACGACCTGGCCATGTTCGAGACGGGCCTCAAGGGGGTGATGGTGGCCAACGCCGAACCGGATCTGGTGGCTCAACTGCCTCGGTTGCCTTCGGTGTACCGGGCCCGGGGCGAGGGCTGTGCCGGCATCGCCGAGGGCCTAAGGCACTTTGGTTTTGCTCACCTCTGGGATTGATCCGCCTGCAGCCGCCGTTTGGTGAGGGCGGTGGCGATGGCCTGGGTGGGGTCTTCCGGCCAGGGGTGCCGCGGGTAGCGCCCGCGCAGCTCGCGCCGCACCTCCCGGTAGCCCCCGGCCCAGAAGCCGGCCAGGTCTTGGGTGATGGCGGCGGGGCGGCCCGCCGGTGAGAGCAGCTGCACCGTGACCGGAAGTCGCCCCTGCAACACGGTGGGGGTGGTGGCGGCGCCAAACAGCTCCTGCAGCTTCACCGCCAGCACGGGTGTGCCGCTGCTGTAGTCGAGCCGGGCTTGGCGCCCCGAGGGAATGGCCAGGCTGGGGGGCAAGAGCTGCTCCAGCTCCTGGCGGGCCGACCAGGGCAGCCCGCTCCACAGCGCTTCCAGCAGGTTGAGCTGCTGCAGATCGCCGCGGGAGCGCACGCCGCCCAGTTGATCCCCCAGCCAGGCGAGCGGATCCGCCAGCAGGGCGGGGTCGCTGCGGTCGGGCCAGGGGGCACCGAGGTGGGCATGGGCCAGGCAGAGGCGCTGTTGCAGCGAACGGCTGGCATCCGCCCAGGGCAGGGCCTCCAGGCCCAGCTCCTGCAGGCCCTGCGCCAGGGCTGCCAGGCGGGCCGGCTCCGGCGCCTCCGGCCAGGCTTGGCGCTGCAGCACCACGGCCCCCAGGCGCAGCACCCGCTCACAGCGCAGCCGCTGCTCCTGGCGGTCCCAGAGCACCTCCGCCTGCTGGGTTCCCTCCGCTTCGGCCCAGCGCTCCAGGCTGGTGCGGGGCAAGGGCAGGGCCAGCTGGATGCGGCCATCGCTGCCGGCCCCGTCGGCGGTGGCAATGGCCAGGGCCTCGCAACCCTGCAGCGGATCGCCATCGGGCAGCTGCAGCCCGCGGCCGCCCCGGGTGAGGTAGCGGCCCGGTTGGCCGGGGCGCTGCAGGGCCACCCGCTCGGGGTAGGCCAGGGCCACCAGCTCCGCGGCGATGCCGGCTTCGGGCTCGCCGGCGGGCGGTGGGGCCTCGCCGCTGGCGGGGAGCAGCCGCAGCAGTTGCTGCTGCAGGGCCCGCAGCTGCTGCCGGCGCGGGTCGCGGCCCGCGTCGCGCAACCAATCGATGCGGCGCAGCAGATCGCAGCCGTGGCCAGTGGCCTGCAGGGGGTCGCGTTCGCTGAGCAGGGCCGCCAGTTCACTGCCCAGGCGGCCGGCCCCCAGGGCCTGCGCCCGCAGCAGCAGGTGCCCCAGCCGTGGGTGCACCCCCAGGCCGGCCAGGGCTTTGCCGTGGGGGGTGATGGCGCCCTGGCCGTCGACGGCCCCCAGCTGCCGCAGCAGGGCCTGGCCCTCCAGCAGGTGCGGCCTCGGTGGGGGCTCCAGCCAGGGCAGCTCCTCCCCCAGGCCGGCGCCCCATTCCGCCAGCTGCAGCACCAAGGGGGCCGGGTCGGCCTCCAGCAGGGCCGGTGGATCGAAGGCGGGGCGGCGCTGCTGCTCCGCCGGGCTCCACAGCCGCAGCGCCCGGCCGGGCCCCAGGCGGCCGGCCCGGCCGGCCCGCTGTTCGGCGCTGGCCTGGCTGGCGGGCAGGGTCACCAGCTGCTCCATGCCGGTGCTCGGATCGAAGCAGCTGCGGCGGCTCAGGCCCGCATCGATCACCAGGGTGACCCCTTCGATCGTGAGCGAGCTCTCGGCGATGGAGGTGGCCAGCACCAGCTTCCCCGCCGGCTGGGCCGCCGGCTGGATGGCCCGGCTCTGGGCCGCCAGCGGCAGGTTGCCGTGCAGCGGGCACAGCTCCAGCTCGCCCCCCCAGCCGGTGGCGGCGATGCGCTCCTGGCATTGCTGGATCTGCCGTTGCCCCGGCAGAAACACCAGCACGGTTTCCGCCGCGGCCCGTTGATCGAGCCAATGGCTCTCCAGGGCCCGCACCACCTGGGCGGCGAGGGGCTCCCGCTCCCGGGGCGCCTGGTGCTGGATGGCCACCGGATGGCTGCGGCCTTCGCTGGTGAGCAGGGCCGCCTCCGGCAACTGCTCCTGCAGGGGCTGCAGGTTGAGGGTGGCGGACATCAGCAGCAGCCGCAGCTGCGGCGCCAGCAGCGGCCGCGCCTCCCGCAGCAGGGCCAGGGCCAGGTCGGCGTCGCTGCGGCGTTCGTGGAATTCATCGAAGATCACGCAGCCCACCCCCGCCAGGCTCGGGTCGGCCTGGAGCCGCCGCAGGAACAGGCCGTCGGTGAGCACCTCGATGCGGGTGGCCGCTGAGACGCGGCTCTCCATCCGCACCCGGTAGCCCACCCGCTGGCCCACCGGCTCATCGAGGCTGGCGGCCAACCGCTCGGCGGCGGCCTTGGCCGCCAGGCGCCGTGGCTCCAGCATCAGGATGCGGTTGTGGTCGTCGCCCTCCGCCGCCGCGAGGGCCTGCCGCAGGGCCAGGGGCACCCGGGTGGTTTTGCCGGCGCCGGGGGGCGCCTGAAGCAGCACGGTGGCGCCGGCCGGTAGCCGCTGCACCAGCTCCGGCAGCAGCGGATCAATCGGCAGCGGCGCCGGGGTGGCCGCCACGCTTGGGTTCAGCGCACGTGGCGGGCGCCGTCCACCGGGTGGTACACCTCGCCGGTGTGTTCTTCGTAGACGATCGCCGGCAGACCGGTTTCAAACATCGTCTGCAGGGCTTCCTTGAGGTAAGGGTTCCAGCCGCCGGTGCTCACCTTGCCGTGGCGCACGGTCCAGTCCCAGGTGCCCTGCAGGTCGCGGGGGATGCGGCCCTCACGGTCGCGGCGGGCCACCAGATCCTGGGATTCCACCAGGCCCACCAGGATCGGCTCCTTGCCGTAGGCCGGCGTGAGGATCAATTCCAGACGGATGGGATCTTCCTTCACCAGCTTCAGCTGGAAGCGGGGAGGCAGCTTGATGGCCTTGAGCACCGCAGCCACGATCCGGGTTCTTTGCTCCACTCAGCCTCCGCCGATGTCATCAAGCACCCAACGGTTGTACCAGTTGATGGGCCCCTGCGGGATCAATTGGGGTCGTTCGGCAAGGCGGGCTGCTCGTTGTCGCCGCTGAAGCGCACCGTGAGCAGGTCGTCGTTGGTGATCTGGCCATCGGCATCCAACAGCTCCGGATGGATGGTGAGGCGGCCGGTGCGATCACCGCTGGGCATGCGGTTGCTGTCCCCCGGGCGGGGCACGGCACTGAAGCCGCGGCCCATGATCTGAAAGGCCTGCCACAGCAGGGCCAGGAAGCAGGCGCCGTAGACCAGCGGCAGCAGCTTGGCGAGCAGATCGGAGCTGGTCATGGCACAGGGGCGGATGGGGCTGTCCCAGCCGCGGATCACCCACCATCATCGCCCCAATCCGCCGCGCTGGTGGGTGGGGGAATCCCCCTGGCCGCGGCCGTTGCCTCCCCGCGGGCCTTGCCTACGGTCGTTGGCAGTTGCCGTTCGGCTGCATGGCCGTCGCACGTTCACGCCCGATGCCCCTGCTGCTGGGCGCGGCCCTGGCCCTGGGGGGTCTGCCGCTGTTGCCCGCCCCTGCCGCCTGGGGTCAGGCGGCGCCCCAGGCCTCCTCACCGGTGTCCTCTTCGGCGCGGCGCTCGTTTGTGGCGGAGGCGGTGCGCATCAGCGGGCCGGCGGTGGTCACCATCGACACCGAGCGCACGGTGCTGGTGCAGCGGGGCCCCGCTGCGCAGGGCTTCCCGTTCATGGATCCGCTGCTGCGGCAGTTTTTTGGTTTGCCGCCCGGCGCGGTCACCCCCCTGCCCCCCTCCCAGCGCACCGAACGGGGCCAGGGCAGCGGGGTGCTCTATGACCCCTCGGGATTGCTGCTCACCAACGCCCATGTGGTGGAGGACAGCACCCGGGTGACCGTGGGGCTCAGCGATGGCCGCCGGGTGGAGGGCAAGGTCGTGGGGGCCGACCCGGTGACCGATCTGGCGGTGGTGCGGCTGCTGGGGCCAGGGCCCTGGCCGGTGGCACCCCTGGGCAATTCCGACAGCCTGCAGGTGGGGGAATGGGTGATCGCCGTGGGCAACCCCTTTGGCCTGGATCAAACGGTGACCCTCGGCATCATCAGCAGCCTCAACCGCAACGCCGCCAAGCTCGGCATCACGGACAAGCGTCTGGAGCTGATCCAGACCGACGCCGCCATCAATCCCGGCAATTCCGGTGGCCCCCTGCTGGATGCCGATGGGGCCGTGGTGGGCATCAACACCCTGGTGCGCTCTGGCCCTGGGGCCGGTCTGGGCTTTGCGATCCCGATCAACCGGGCCCGCAGCATCGCCCAGCAGCTGGTGAGCACGGGCAGCGTCAGCCACGCCATGGTGGGGGTGGCCCTGGAGCCGGAGCGTGACGCCAGCGGCGCCATGGTGGCCGGTGCCCGCGTGCGCAGCGTGATGCCCGGCGGGCCGGCGGCGCGGGCGGGGGTTCAGCCCGGGGATGTGATCACCGCCGTGGGGGATCAGCCGGTGCGTGACCCAGCCCAGCTCACCCAGTTGGTGGAGCGCAACGGCGTGGGCCGGCCCATGGCCCTGCGCATCCGGCGCTCCGGCCAGGTGCTGCAGCTGCAGGTCACCCCCGTGGAGCTCTCCAGCTTGGTGCGGCGGGGGGGTTAGTCGCCGTCGCGCAGCACCTCGACGCAGCGGGTCACGCACTCGCCGTCATCGACGGAGCAGGCGGTGATGCACTCGAAGTAGCTGTTGACCGGATCGTGGCCGTGGTGGCCGGACGCGGAATGGATGATCCGTTCGGCCTCGGGCTGCCGGTTGGTCTGCGGGGCGGTGTGGCCCATGGCTGCCTGGCGGGGATCCCCTTCAGCCTATGAACAGTGTGCGTCCAGGCCAAGAACAATGAGTCGTCTTGCCTAGGGAAGTGTGAAGTTGTTTGTGGGCGCTCAGGCGGCCGATGCTTTGCGGGCGGCTGCTTTGGCGGCCTGCTTGCTCTGCTGTTTCTCGCGGTTGGCCTTGCGCTTGGCCTCCTGGGCCGCGGTCTGCACGGCCGCATCGGCGGCGGCGGCTTCTTCGGCTTTCTTCTCGCGGTAGTAGGCGTAATCGCCGCGGTAGAGCACCAGTTCGCCGTCGCGCAGTTCCACGATCTTGTTGGCCACCCGCGACACGAAGTAGCGGTCGTGGCTCACCACCAGGGCGGCGCCCTCGTACTCCATCAGGGCGTCTTCCAGCATCTGCTTGGCGGGGATGTCCAGGTGGTTGGTGGGTTCATCCAGCACCAGCAGGTTGCAGGGCATCAGCAACATCAGGGCCAGGGCCAGGCGCGCCTTCTCGCCGCCGCTGAGCTTGCCCACCTCCTTGAACACCGCGTCGTTGCTGAAGCAGAAGCTGCCCAGCAGCGAACGCACCTGGGTCTGGGTCCAGTCCGGCACCGCCTCAAACAGGGTGTCGATCACGGTTTTGGAGAGGTCGAGCGCCTCGGCCTGGTTCTGCTCGAAGTAGGCGGCGATCACGTTGTGCTCGCCGAGCACCGCCCGCCCCTCATCCGGGGTTTCGATGCCCATCACCAGCCGCAGCAGGGTGGATTTGCCGGCGCCGTTGGGGCCCACGAAGGCGATGCGATCGCCCCGCTCCACCTCCAGGTTGGCGCCGAGGAAGAGGATCTGATCGCCATAGCTGTGGCTGAGCTCCTCGATCAGGGCGATTTGGCGGCCGCTGCGGGGCGCTGGCGGGAATTGAAAGCGGGGGCCGCTGAGGCTCTCCACCGGCGCTTCGATGCGTTCCACCTTGTCGAGCAGCTTTTCGCGGCTCTTGGCCTGGGTGGAACGGGTGGCGCTGGCCCGGAAGCGATCGATGTAGGCCTGCTGGCTGGCCAGCTCCTTCTGCTGCCGGTCGAAGGCCGCCTGGCTGGCCTCGCGCTCCAGGGCCTTCTGCTCCAGGTGCTGGCTGTAGTTGCCCAGGTAGCTGCGGGAGATGCCGCGCTCGGTTTCCACGATCTGGTTGCAGACCCGATCGAGGAAGGCCCGGTCGTGGCTGATCACCACCAGCGGGCAGGTCTGGCCGATCAGGTAGTCCTCCAGCCATTGGATGGTCTCCACATCCAGGTGGTTGGTGGGTTCGTCGAGCAGCAGCAGATCGGGCTCCTGCAGCAGCACCTTGCCCAGGGCGATGCGCATCTGCCAGCCGCCGGAGTAGTCGCCCACCAGCTGTTCGGCCCCCTCGGGGCTGAAGCCGATGGTGGGCAGCAGCTTGTCGATGCGGGCATCGAGCTCGTAGCCGTGCAGGCTTTCGAAGCGGGTTTGCAGCCGCCCCAGTTCGTGGATCAGCGCATCGAGGTGGTCGGCGTCGCTGGCGGCCCGCTCGGAGCCCATCTCCTCCTCCACCTGGCGCTGGCGGTTGAGCACCGAGGCGGCCTCGCCGAAGGCCTGGAACAGTTCCTGGCGCACCGTGCGCTGCAGGTCGACATCGAACTCCTGCTGCAGGTACACGATGCGGGGGTTGCCCTGCTTCACCACCTGGCCGGCGCTGGGTTCCTCCAGGCCAGCAATGATCCGCAGCTGGGTGGATTTGCCGGCGCCGTTCACCCCCACCAGGCCGATCCGGTCGCCCGCCTTCACCTCCCAGGTGACATCCCGCAGCACCTCGCCGGTGGGATAGATCTTGGAAACGCTTTCGAGGCGGAGCACAGGCGAGCGGAGGAGGGGGCGCCGGGGTGGGCGCATGGGCCCGTCAGAGCTGCATCATCCCCCTTCGCCATCTCCCCCGGCCGATGCGGCCTGCAGACTGGTGCGCAGCCAGCAGCGGCAGCGCGCCATGGTGAAGCGACTGGAACAGGTGGCGGCGCTGGTGGTGGCGGCCGGTTTGGCGATCGTGAGCTACTGGCTGTTCTTCAGCTGGATGGGCCAGGACCGGCGGCCCCGCCGCACGGCCCTGCCGGTGCCCCTACAGACCGCCGCGGGCCTTCAGCAGCCACTGCTTGGTGTCGGCATCGTCGACGCTGGCCAGGTGGGCCTTGACCTCGTCGCGGCTCACCGGCAGGCCCCAGCTGCTGCCCAGATCGCAGATGCGGCTGAGGGTGCCTGAGGGGTCCTGCAGCGCCTGGCGGAACAGCTCCTGGGTGAGGGAGTGGTCGCTGCGGATGCGCTCATAGAGAGCGGGTGCATTGCCGGCGCTCATGGGTCTGCGGGGCCAATGCCCTTCACCCTATGGAGCGCTCCGCCCGCTGGCTGCGCTTCGTGGTGGAAGTTGACCTGCCGGTGGGTGGGCGCAGACCCCCAACACCGCCGCCTGGCGCGCGCCGGTGACCGCCGGCAGCGACCCGGGCACCCCGAGGGCATGCCACCAGGCCAGCAGGGCAAAGGCCAGGGCCTCGCGGTCGCTGTCGCCGATGCCCAGCTCCGCCAGGGGCCGCACCTGCAGGCCGCGGCAGCGTCGCCGCAGCTCCCCCATCAGCAGCTGGTTGCGG
>JBEBCX010000041.1:0-8576 GCA_041157425.1 Cyanobacteriota bacterium
TGGCCTCTGCGACCCGCCGGCGGTGGAGCTGTTGGTGCGGGAGGCACCGGCCTGCGTGGAGCGGCTGCTGCAGCTGGGCATGGATTTCGACCGCCAGGGGGAGGCCCTGAGCACCACCCTGGAGGCGGCCCACAGCCACCGCCGCGTGTTGCACGCCCAGGACCGCACCGGTGGCGCCCTGGTGGATGCCCTGGAGCGGCGGGTGCTGGAGCGGCCCGGTTTGCTGCGGCTGCAGGGGGCCCTGGCCCTGCAGCTGTGGATCGAAGCGGGCCGCTGCCGCGGCCTGCAGGTGCTGCACAACGGCGCCCTGAGTTGGTTGGGGGCCAGGGCGGTGGTGCTCGCCACCGGGGGCGGCGGCCACCTGTTTGCCAACACCACCAACCCCTCCCAGGCCAGCGGCGATGGCATCGCCATGGCCTGGCGGGCCGGGGCCGCCATCCGCGACCTGGAATTCGTGCAATTTCACCCCACGGCCCTGATGCTGCCGGGGGCCCCCCACTTCCTGATTTCCGAAGCCATCCGCGGCGAGGGGGCGCGGCTGCTGGATGCCCAGGGCCAGAGCCCCGTGGGCCACCTCAGCGGCGCCGATCTGGCCCCCCGCGATGCGGTGAGCCGTGCCCTGGTGCAGTGCATGCGGGAACAGCAGCAGCCGCACCTGTGGCTGGACCTGCGCCCCGTGGGGCGCGAACGGCTGGAGCGCCAATTCCCCACGATCCTGGGGCGCTGCCGGGATCTGGGGCTCGACCCCACCGGCGCCCCGATCCCCGTGGCTCCAGCGGCCCACTACTGCATGGGGGGCGTGCGCACCGACGCCTTGGCCGCCACCACCGTGCCCGGCCTCTATGCGGTGGGGGAGGTGGCCAGCACCGGCGTGCATGGGGCCAACCGCCTGGCCAGCAACTCGCTGATGGAGTGCCTGGTGTTTGCGCGCCAACTGCGCCACATCGACCTGCCGGCCGAGGGTCCGCCCCCAGGGGATGGGGCGCTGAACAACGCCGCGGCCATGGCCCCGCCAGCGCAGACGGGCCCCCTCGGCCTGGAGGGCCTGCAGGGGTCGATTGCGGCGCTGCGGCAGCTGTGCTGGCAGGTGGCCGGGGTGGAGCGCCGCAGCAGCGAGCTGGGCCGCGGCCTGCAGCAGTGCCGCCGCCAGCGGTTGGAGCTGGAGCAACAAGAGCTGCTGCGCCGAGCCGCACAGCTCAGCCCGGGGGACGTGCTGCCGCTGGAGGCCCATGCCAGCACCTGGCTGCGCCAGGCCCATGACCTGCAGCAACGGCTCCTGGTGAGCGAACTGCTGCTGGAGGCGGCGCTGTTTCGCCAGGAGAGCCGCGGCGGCCACTACCGGCTCGATGCACCGGCGGCGCAGCCGTTCTGGCGGCGCCACACGCTGCAACGGCGCGATCAGGGCATCGGCACCGAACCGGTGGCCGGGCCGGAGTAGCCGCTGGCGGCCGCCAGCTTGGCCAGGGGTTTCACCCCGGAATCCAGCTCGCCGTTGATCTCCCAGGTGGGGTAGCCCTCGATTTTTTTGGCATCGCACAGCTCCTTCTGGCTGTTGCGGCCGTCGGGGGCGCATTCGATCACCGTGAGCTTCTCAGCCGCCTGGCGGCCAAACAGCTCCTTCTGCTCATGGCAGTGGGGGCACCAGTAGGCGGTGTAAAGGCGTGCGCCGGTGGCGGTGAGGTGCTCCGCCAGGGCAATGGTGGCGGCGGTGCTCTCAGCCCGCACCGGTGGGGCCACCCCCTTGCCGGTCTCCACGCTGGGCTGGCCCACGGAAGCGGCCCAGCCCAGGCCGAGCACGCCCACCAACAGGGCCGTGATCACCCCGCGGAACACCAGCTGGCCGCGGTCGTCCCAATCGCCGCCGATCAGGCTGAGCAGCAACAGGCCGATGCTCAGGGCTGCCGAGAGGATGCAGAAGGGGCAGCAGTCGCGGATGCCGAAGGCCATCACCCCCACCAACACGGCGCTGAACACCGCCATGCCGGTGCTCACCAGAAACAGGCCCCACCAGCTGCGTTGGGCCAGCGCCTGGCGGGCCTCCCCCTGCAACACCAGCGGCACCACCGCCAGCAGCAGCACGGTGGCGTAGGCCAGGAAGCCGAACAGCGCCAGGGGCTGACCCAGCAGGCTGCCCCAGGCGCTGGAGAGCACCTTCTCGCAGCCGTTGCAGCCGAAGAAGCCCTTGCTGCTGCAGCTCAGGGCGCCCAGCAGCCCCCAGGCCTTGAGGGTGATTGAGCCGGTGTCGATCACACCAACGGTGGCCAGCACGGCCATCACCACCCGCACCCAGCGCTGGCCGCCATCCCCGCGGCGGCGCTGGCCGGCGAGGCGCTCGCTGAGGCGGGAGGAGGTCACAACGGTGCGGAAGCTGGGGTGATTCTGTCAGCCCCATCCCTGCCGCGCCCGGGGAGCACAAAGCCACTCCTGGCCCCTGGGTAGGGTTGGGGATTGGCCCGCACGCGGTGCGCCGCGGCCCGATCAGCGACCGCCGATGAGCAACCCCAGCGCCGTGCCAGCCCCCCGCAAAACCGTGGCCTTCGCCCACCTGGGCTGCGAGAAAAACCGGGTGGACACCGAGCACATGCTGGGGCTGCTGGCCCAGGCCGGCTATGGCGTCAGCGCCGACGAGAACGACGCCACCGTGGTGGTGGTGAACACCTGCAGCTTCATCCAGGAGGCGCGCGAGGAGTCGGTGCGCACCCTGGTGGAGCTGGCGGAGCAGGGCAAGGAGCTGATCATCGCCGGCTGCCTGGCCCAGCATTTCCAGGAGGAATTGCTGGAGAGCCTGCCGGAGGCCAAGGCGATTGTGGGCACCGGCGACTACCAGCACATCGTGAGCGTGCTGGAGCGGGTGGAGGCCGGCGAGCGGGTGCACCAGGTGAGCGCCAACCCCACCTTCGTGGGGGATGAGCACCTGCCCCGCTACCGCACCACCAGTGAGGCGGTGGCCTACCTCAAGGTGGCCGAAGGCTGCGACTACCGCTGCGCCTTCTGCATCATTCCCCACCTGCGCGGCGACCAGCGCTCCCGCCCGATCGAGAGCATCGTGGCCGAGGCCAGGCAGCTGGCGAGCCAAGGGGTGCAGGAGCTGGTGCTGATCAGCCAGATCACCACCAACTACGGCCTCGACCTGGCCGGCAAGCCCCAACTGGCGGAATTGCTGCGGGCCCTGGGGGAGGTGGAGATCCCCTGGATCCGGGTGCATTACGCCTACCCCACCGGCCTCACCAGCGAAGTGCTGGCGGCCTACCGGGAGGTGCCCAACGTGCTGCCCTACCTGGATCTCCCCCTGCAGCACAGCCACCCCGAGGTGCTCAAGGCCATGAACCGCCCCTGGCAGGCGGATGTCACCGGCGGGGTGCTGGCCCGCATCCGCGAGCAACTGCCCGATGCCGTGCTGCGCACCACCTTCATCGTGGGCTTCCCTGGGGAAACCGAAGAGCACTTCCAGCACCTGCTGGATTTCGTGGCGGAGCAGCGCTTCGACCACGTGGGCGTGTTCACCTTCTCGCCGGAGGAGGGCACCCCCGCCGCCGAGCTGCCCAACCAGGTGCCCGCTGCGGTGGCCCAACAGCGCAAAGACCGCCTGATGGCCCTGCAGCAACCGATCGCCGCCGAACGCAATGCCGCCTGGGTGGGCCGGATTGTGGACGTGCTGATCGAGCAGGAGAACCCCAGCACCGGCGAGATGATCGGCCGTTGCGCCCGGTTTGCGCCGGAGGTGGATGGCGAGGTGCGGGTGATGCCGGGCGAAGGCGGGCTCAGCGCCGCCCCTGGCACCCTGGTGCCGGTGCGCATCACCGCCGCGGACACCTATGACCTGATCGGTGACGTGGTGGGGGCGAAGGCGATGGTGGGCGACGCGCTCGCCGCCCGCCGGAGCGGGGGTTGAACCAGGTCGCCCGCGCCGTTCAGCGGCCACGCCAGGCCCTCGGGCGGATCCGCCGCTCCCTCACCCGCCACCAGCGCACCACCTTCCTGCTGGCCTCCGGCCTGAGCACCGCCGGGTCGTTCGCGGGCCTCACCGCCAAGGGCTGGCTGCTGATGGAGGGCGCCGGCGACCCGCTGCTGCTGGCCCTGAATTTCGCCCTGCTCACCCTGCCCACCCTGCTGGTGAGCGGCCCCGCCGGCGTGCTCACCGACCGCATCGGCAGCGAGCGGGTGCTGATCCGGGCCCAGTGGGCCCTGTTTGCCGCCGCGGCCCTGGGGGCCCTGGCCATTCCGATCAGCCAGGGCCGCCAACAGGATCTGCTGCTGCTGCTGAGCACCCTGGGGGTGGGGGTGGCCAGCACCTACGAGCTCACGGCCCGCAACAAATATGTGGCGCTGCTGGTGGAGGAGCCCCCGCAGCTGGGCCCCTACCTGGCCAGTTTTTCGGTGATCTTCAACGTGGGCAAGTTGGTGGGCCCGCCGATCGGTGGGCTGCTGCTGGCGGCCACGGGCCCCACCCTGGCCCTTGGCCTGGATGCCACCACCTACCTGCTCCCCATTGCCACCCTGGTGTGGTGCATGGCCCCTGCGCGGGAGCGGGAACGCCGCAGCCAAGCGGGCGATGCCGCCAGCCTGGGGGCCGCCTGGAGTGGCTGCGGCGCACCCCTGCGCCACGTGTTGCTGTTCACCGGTGTGGCCTGCCTGGTGGGGTTCTTCCACCCCGGCCTGGCGCCCCTGCTGGCCTTTGAGCTGCTGGGCCCCAGCCCGCTGGCCCTGGGGATCTTCACCAGCGTGATCGCCGCGGGCAGCATCAGCGGCGGCGTGCTGCTGCAGCGCCGGGCGGCCGCCGTGAGCCGCCGGCCCGGGCTGCTCCTGGGGGCCTGCACGCTCGTCTCGGGCCTGGCCCAGCTGGGGCTCAGCCTGCATGGGCCCCAGGCCTGGGGCCTGGCGATGGCTTTCCTGATCGGGGCCGGCACCGCCTGCCTGCTGGCGGGCACCAACCTGATCATTCAGGTGCATGCCCCGCAGGTGCTGCGGGGGCGGATGGCGGGCCTGGGGCAGATCGCCTTTCTGGGCGGAGGGGGCCTGAGCGGTCTGGCGGCCGCGGGCCTGATCAGCGTTTTGCCCGGGGGCCTCTGGGGCACCCTGGCGTTGCTGGGGGGTCTAGGGGCCCTGCTGGGGCTGGCGGAGCTGTGGCAGCAGCGCCGGCTGCGCCTGGGCCCCGCCAGCCTCAGCTGAGCGCCGCGCTGATCAGGCCGCTCAGATCAGCTTGATGCCGCGCAGCACGAAGGAGATGGCCGCCGCAGCCACCAGGCCGCCACCAACCAGCGCGAGATAGATCACAGGGCCCATGGCGGCTTGGTGTTGTGCAGGTGTCGGAGCCATTACAGCAGAGCCACCACGGCCCGGCGCTGCTCCTAGGGTGCGTTGAACACAACCGGTTACCCCTGCGGGGCAAGCGGTCTCCCGGATCCCCAGGGATCTTTACGAGCACGGCATGCGCACCCTGCTGATCTATCCCGAATTCCCGAAGACCTTCTGGAGTTACGAGAAGATCCTCGAACTGGTGAACCGCAAGGTGCTGCTGCCGCCGTTGGGCATGGTCACGGTGGCCGCCCTGCTGCCCCAGCACTGGGAGATGAAGCTGGTGGACCGCAACGTGCGGGAGGTCACCGAGGCCGAGTGGGCCTGGGCGGAGCTGGTGGTGATTTCGGGAATGATCGTGCAGAAGGCCGACATGGCCGAGCAGATCGCCCGCGCCAAGCAGCGCGGCCTGCCGGTGGCCGTGGGGGGCCCGTTCGCCAGCTCCACGCCGGATGCCCCGGAGCTCAGCCTGGCCGATTTCAAGGTGCTCGATGAGGGGGAAATCACCCTGCCCCTGTTCATCGAGGCCATCGAGCGGGGCGAGCGGCAGGGGCGCTTCTCCGCCAACGGCGAGAAGCCGGATGTCACCGGCACACCGGTGCCCCGCTTCGATCTGCTGCAGCTCGAGGCCTACGACTCGATGAGCGTGCAGTTCTCGCGCGGCTGCCCGTTCCAGTGCGAGTTCTGCGACATCATCGTGCTCTACGGCCGCAAGCCGCGCACCAAAACGCCAGAGCAGCTGATCGCCGAGCTCCAGTATCTGTACGACCTGGGTTGGCGCCGCTCCATCTTCCTGGTGGACGACAACTTCATCGGCAACAAGCGCAACGCCAAGTTGCTGCTGCCGGCCATCAAGCAGTGGCAAATCGAGCGCGGCTACCCCTTCAGCTTCGCCACCGAAGCCTCGGTGGATCTGGCCTCCGACGACGAGCTGATGCAGATGATGGCCGAGTGCCGCTTCGATTCGGTGTTCCTCGGCATCGAAACACCGGATGAGGCCAGCCTCTCGATCGCGGGCAAGCACCAGAACACCCGCAGTTCCCTGGAGGAATCGGTCGACCGCATCACCTCCTACGGCCTGCGGGTGATGGCGGGGTTCATCATCGGCTTCGACGGCGAACAGACCGGCGCCGGCGATCGCATCGTGACCTTTGTGACCCGCACCGGCATCCCCGCCGCGATGATGGGCATGTTGCAGGCCCTGCCCAACACGGGCCTCTGGCACCGCCTCGAGAAGGAGGGCCGGCTGATCCAGGAGAAGGCCGATGCCAAGGGGGTCAACCAGACCAACCTGCTCAACTTCGTGCCCACCCGGCCGATCCGCGACATTGCCAACGAGTACGTCGACGCCTTCTGCCGCCTTTACGAGCCCAACGCCTACATCGATCGGGTCAAGCACTACTACCTGAAGATGGGCAAACCCCTCTGGCAGCAGTACGTGCCGGCGGCCTTCGGCAAGGCCAGCCTGCCCGCCTGGAACGATGTGCGGGCGCTGTTGATCGTGATCTGGCGCCAGGGCCTCAAGCGCGACACCCGTTGGCGCTTCTGGCGTTCCCTGCTGGAGGTGGCCCGCAAGAACCCCGCCGTGCTGGAGCAATTCCTGGTGGTGCTGGCCCACAACGAGCACTTCCTGGAGTACCGCGCGGTGGTAACCCGCGAAATCCAGGAGCAGCTCCAGGCCCTCCCCCCGGAACCGCCGCCGGCACCCGCGGCGGCCACCCGCGAGTTGCAGCCAGTCTGATCGCGGCCCGCCTGATCAGTCCTGGATGTAGTCGCTGCCGTCTTCGAGGCAACGCTCAGCCTTCTGCAGTTCGCGCCCGAGGTAGAGGGCGTGATCCAGGCGGCTCAGGGGAAAGGGCCCATCACCCTCGGTGAGGGCCATGCCCAGCTCCTTGGCGCTGCGGCCGCGGTAGGTGGCCAGCGGGGCTCGGGGGCCAGCGCCGCGGCAACTGATCACCTCACCGGTGTCGGGATCGGTGGCAAGGCCACGGTCGTCGATGCCATTGCCGTAGTGCTCGGCGATCAGCTCCCCCGCGGTGCGGTCGAGCTTGATCAGGAAGTAGCCAGCCGGATCCAAGGCGATGAAACGCTGGGAGAGGCGCCCATCGAGCTCTTGGCGCTGCTCCGCGAAAAAGCTGCTCATGGCGGCGATGCTACGCAGCCGATTCGGCCTTGAGCTCGCCCAGGGTGGGGGCCGACGCGGTGAACGGCAACTCCGCATTCACCGCCTCGATCTCCGCCAGCTGCTCGCGGTTGGCCTCCGGCAGCCAACGCCGCAGGATCGTCTCAAAGCCCTCGTCGTACCAGCGGTGCAGGCTGGCGTGGGGGCGGGCCACAAAGCCCCGACGCCGCTTGTGGCTGCCGCCGGCGCCGGGGTCGAACCGCTGCACGCCGTTGGCAATCGCCCAGGCAATCGGCGCGTAGTAACACACCTCGAAGTGCAGGTTGTCCACCTCCACATCGCTGCCCCAATAGCGCCCCCAGAGGCAACCATTGCCCTGCACGCACAGGGACATCGCCTCCGGATCCTGGGGGTCGCCGCGGTGGGCGCTGAACAGCACCAACGACGGCCGGAGCTCGTCGGCGTTCTGTTCAAAAAACTCCGCCGTGAGGTATTTGCTGCCCCAGGGCCCCCAGCGGGCGCAGTGCTGGGCATAGAAGTGGTGCATGCGCTCCAGCAGGCGCGGGCCGATGGCCTCCCCCACCAGTGGGGTCACGGTGAGGCCGGCCGCCTGCACCGCCTTGCGCTCCCGCTTGATGTTGCGGCGCTGGTTGGCGTTGAAGCTGGCCAGGTAGTCGTCGAAGCTGGCGTAGCCCTGGTTGCTCCAAAGGCTCTGCTGGTTGAGCCAGGTGTGGCAGCCGGCCGCCTCCGCCAGGGGGCGCCACTGGGGATCCACATACAGGAAGTTGCAGCTGAAGATGCCGTGCTCGCGGCAGAAGCCATCGATCAGCTCCAGCATCAGCGGGGTGAGGGCGGCGGCGTCCTGGCCTGGGGCGGTGAAAAAGCGGTAGCCCACCACGGGGCTGAGCGGGCTCATGCCCAACAACTTCGGGTAGTAGCGATGGCCCAACTGGGCGGCGAGCTGGGCGAAGGATTGGTCGAACACAAACTCGCCGTAGCTGTGACCCTTGAGATAAAGCGGCGCCGCGGCGATTAGGTGCTCGCCCTGCCAAAGGCCCAGATGGCAGGGCTGCCAGCCCTGGCGAGGCACCACACTGCCGCTGCGCTCCAACCGCACCAGCCAGCGCCAGGAGTAAAAGGGAATCGGATCCGCAGCCGT
>JBEBCX010000042.1:0-8913 GCA_041157425.1 Cyanobacteriota bacterium
CATGGCCAAATTTCACGCCTTGAAACCTTAAACAGATCCATACAGACGGGCTTCAAATCGGCAGATCAACAGCGGCAATACAGCAGAGATCAACGCTCCAATCTGTTGATCAAGGCTTAGCCGCAGCCGCATGCAACAAATCGACCCTCCGCTGCAGTGCCATGAGCATCGATTGGAGGGCACGATTTTCGTCTTTCACTGCCTTCAGGTCTTGCTCCAATTTCCGCTGTGCTTGGGCCGTTCGGGTGGGCTGCTCGTCACGGGCACCAAAGCGATAGGTCAAGCCAAAGCGTCCCGCCACATCCGAGAGCGATCCGCCGCCATAGGAGCTGGAACCTCCAAAGAGATAGGCACCACCAGCATTGAGCGACAGCGAAGAGGCCAGATGCACAGCACAGCCCATGGCCAGGGCGTAGCGATCGCTGTAGCCCCCCGAACCCACTCCACAGGACAGTGGCGACTGCATCGCATCCACCGGCAAACTCGCCAGGGCCGAAGCCAAGGCGGTGGCCCCCGCCACGCCATTCCCCAAGCTGTTGAGGTTCTGGTCGAGCACCGTGATCGACTGCTTCACATCCTGCATCTCGGTCGACAAGCCCGTGATGGCCGCACCCTGCTGAAGCAACGTAGCCGACTGCTGCGTCAACGCTGTGCCGTGTTGTTGCAGCAACGTCGACTGTTGCTGCGTCGTCTGATCCAGCGTTGTCACCGACTGGTTCAGCTGCTGAATCGACTGCTGCGCCTGGGCCGCACCAACCGACAAGGTGTTCAAGCTGCTCTCGTGTTGCTGCAGGGTTGCGCCAACCGCCTGGCCGCCGAGATAGAGATCGCCATGGAGGATCTCCAAATCACCGTTCACCCGGGTGAACCCGCCATACAGCTCACCGGCACGGCGCACCTGCGGGAAAAAGGTGGTGTTGCCAATGGTCACCGGTGCAGGGCGGCCGCGATCCACCTCTTCAGCACCCAGGATCAACCCCTTGTTTGGGCCACCGAAGAGATCGATGGTGGGCAGAAATGGCGCCTGGCTGCGATACGGCAAGGGCACCGGCTGGGCTTGAGCAGGGCCCGTCCATAGCAACACCTGGATCCCTGCACCCACCAGAACGCGCGCGCCCTGAATCCCCACCCCTTGACCGTTGGCCTTCATGACAGCAGCAGCTGTTGTGGGGCAACAGACTGCTGGCCAACAACAACGTGATTGGAGCGGCTCAGCGGCTCTCCAGCAGCACTACATCAGGGATGCAGCGATCACTGAAGCGGAGCGCAACAGAGTTGAACTGATCGCTTGATTGAGCTCAGCAGGGGATGAACTGGCAACGCGCTCTCTGGAGGGATCGTGCCGAGGCCGGCGTGCAGCTGGGCGAGCAACTTGCCCATTGGAGTCGCGATCCCCAGGCGTGGGTGTTAGGCCTACCCCGAGGTGGCGTTGTCGTGGCGGCTGAAATCGCCAGGAAGCTGGAACTGCCATTGCACAGTTGGGCCGTGCGCAAGCTGGCCCACCCCTCCAATCCGGAGCTGGCGCTGGGAGCCATTGGGCCCGGGGGCGTGCAGATCTGGGACGAACCATTTGGGCAGCTGGATCCCGAGCTGCGCCAACGGCTAGTTGCCGAACAGGAATGGGAGCTCAGGCGCCGCCAACAGCTCTATGGCGATCCCTCCGTCGAAGCGCTGCAGGGCCGACCGCTGATCGTGGTCGATGACGGTGTCGCCACTGGGCTGACGGTTCGTGCTGCCATCCAGTCGCTGCGTGCCGCCAACCCCAGCAGGCTTGTGCTGGCTGTGCCGGTGATCGATCGCCAGGTGGCCCAGCAACTCAAACCACAGGTGGATGACCTCGTGGCCCTCGCCACGGTGGACGACCTCTGGGCTGTGGGGTCTTGGTATCAGCAGTTTGAGACCGTGCACGACCAGCACGTGATCTCGATCCTGGGTGCTGCGCATCTCTCCCATCGGCGCTGATCTACAGCAACCATGCAGCCGCGATCAGCCCCAGTCATCCATACGGTCTGTGGGTTGAATACAGGCCAACATCCATGGAAGTGATGCTTTATACGTTGATCTCAATGGCCTTGGTGTGGCTGCTTTGGTGAGGTCCGTGCTGCGCATCCGCAGCACCAAAACGATGAAGCTCTGAAGCATTCCACTGCGGTCGTGCCACCGAATCATTCAGGCAGCATCAACAACCGTAGGGTCCGGATGTCCTGCATCAGCAAAGCTCCATTGAAAGCCGGTGATTCCGTCAGCTGCCTCAATTCGGATCAGGTGGATCTGCTGGCCCGCCATCACCTGCTACGGCCGCCGATGCGTCATTCCTGACCGACCAACCCATCACAGCCACGGCCACCGAGGGCATCGATCCCCTCATCGGCATTCCCGTGGATGGGTCGGTTCCAATCGCCTACGCGGTTGACGATCAACAGCCGGAACGGCCCTGGACCAACGACGTCGAGACCTACATCGCCAACCTCATGGAGGAGATCTACAGCGATCTGGCTGATGACGGCTGGCAGGCCCCACTGGGTGCGCACGCTTACCCCTCGGCCTGCGATGGGCGCCCCCTGGATCGCCCGGATCCTCGGCCCGTCGACTGCTTCCAACAGCAGTAGCACGCTCGCAACCATGCCGGTGATGCCCTGGCCCTGCTCTAGCCCTGGCCAGGGCCCTGATGGGCAAGAACCGTTCAAGCCGCTCGCCAATGGCGAGCGGCTTTTCAGCGGCCGTGGTCTGCCGGCGAGCCGAGGTCTGCCGCCGAGACGTCAGTTGTGCGGATACGCCGGATCGCACCAGCAGCGCGGCAGGGGCTCTCCGGAGGGGAACACCAGATCGGCCTTGGCATAGCGCTCCAGCTCCTGCAGCTCCTCGCCGGCATGCAACCGGCCCTCCAGCTGCTTGATAAAGGGATCAAACAGGGGGGCCAGGTTGACCACCTCCAGCAGCGAGCCGTCCTGCTTGGTTTTAAGGAACATCGATCGCAGTGTGAAACGGATGCGCCTGGTTTAAGCCGAGTTCGGCCGCGACCAAAAACAGGCTCCAAACCCCGGGCAGATCTGCATCAGTCCTGCTCCGACAGGCCCTGCGGCCGCTCAGTCGGGCGCCAGCGTCTCCAGCTGGATCGTGCTTTTGCGAATGCCGAGGGCATCCAAGCGCTGCCGCGCGGTGTCCAGCAGCGCCTCGCTGGCCGGGGCACCGGCGCGCAGCAGCAGATGGGCCGTGAGCGCCGTGCGCGATGTGCTCAGCCCCCACACGTGCAATTCCGCCACCGCGTCCACACCGGGCAAGGCCAGCAGCTCCGCCTCCACCGCCGCCAGGTTGATGTGGCGGGGGGCCGCATCCAGGTTGAGGGCGATCGCCTCCCGCAACAGCCCCAAGGCGCTGACGATCACCGCCAGACCCACGCCGATGGCGGTGAGGGCATCCAGCCACATCCAGCCGGTGGCCCCCACCACGATGGCGCTCACCAACACCGCCACCGACACGGCCGCATCGGTGAGCAGATGCAACACCGCGGCCCGCTGGTTGAGATCCTTCTGGTGGTTGTGGCCGAACAGCCGCGCCGACAGCAGGTTGATCACGATGCCCGCCGCCGCCGCCCACACCACCGGGCCAGCGATCAGGGGCACCGGATCCTGGAGCCGCTGAATCGCCTCCACCACCACCACCACGCCCGCCGAGAAGATCAGCAGCCCATTCACCAATGAGGCCATCTGGGTGCTGCGCCCGTAGCCGTAGGTGAAGCGGCCGCCGGCGGGGCGAAGGCTGAGCTGCTCCGCGCCCCAACCCAGCACCAAGCCGAGCACATCGCCCAGGTTGTGCAGGGCGTCGCCGATCAAGGCCAGGGAGCCAAAGCCGAAGCCGATCAGCAGCTGCAGAACGGTGAGGCCGCTGTTGAGGGCGATGCTCCAACGAAAGGCGGCCCCGGCTTGGCTGGAGCCGTGCCCGTGATCATGCCGGTGATCATGCGCGTGACCCATCACACAGGGGGGGCCGCTGGGGCCAAGCGGATTCACCGCCATTGAAAGCGACCCCGCAGCAGGGCGCTGCAAACGCGCTGCCACCACCGCCCGGCCCTGCGGAGCGGAGAACAATGGCTGTTTAGGGGCGATGCCCTACTTGTTTTCCTACGGAACCCTGCAGCAGGAGGAGGTGCAGCTCAGCACCTTTGGCCGCTGCTTGGTGGGGGAGGACGACAGCCTGGCTGGTTATGTGTTGGCCCAGCAGCCGATCGACCGCGCGGCCTCGATCCGCATCAGCGGCAGAGCGGTGCAACCGATTGCCAAACACACCGGCTGCGCGCACCACCATGTGCCCGGAACGGTGTTCCCCGTGAGCGATGACGACATCAAACTGGCCGATCGCTATGAAGTGGAGGCCTACCGCCGCATCCAGGTGACCCTCGAATCCGGGAAGCAGGCCTGGGCCTACGTGGAGGCCTGAGGGCAGCGGCGCACCGTGCAGGTTTCTGCGTCTTCACCGATCTGGTCGCTCACGATCCCAGAGGCCGTGGCGGCGTTGCAAAGCACCCCCGAGGGGTTGAGCGGTGCGGAAGCCCAACGCCGGTTGGAGCGCTTTGGCCGCAATTGCCTACCGGCCCCGAGGCATCGCCCTTGGGTGCTGCGCTTCACCGATCAGCTGTTGCACTTCATGGCGCTGTTGCTGTGGGTGGCGGGCAGCTTGGCGTTCGTGGCGGGGGCTCCCCAGCTGGGATGGGCCATCTGGGCCGTGATCCTGATCAACGGCGTGTTTTCGTTCTGGCAGGAGTTCAAGGCGGAACGGACCCTCCAGGCCCTGGCCCAGCGGTTGCCGCAGCAGGTGAAGGTGTGGCGGGATGGCGGGCTTCTTCAGCTCAGCGCAGAGCTGTTGGTGTGCGGTGATCGGGTGCTTCTGGAGGAGGGCGATCAGGTGCCGGCCGACTGCCGCTTGCTGGCGGCCCATGGGCTGTTTGCCGACCTGTCGGCGCTCACCGGCGAATCCCTACCGGTGGCCCGCAATGCCGAGCCCCAGCTCAGCGCTGGGGTGGCAACGCGCGACTGCACCAACCTGCTGCTGGCCGGCACCGCCGTGGCCTCCGGCCGTGGTGAAGGCCTCGTGTACGCCACCGCAGCCGAAACCGATTACGGCCAGGTGGCCCACCTCAGTGCCGCCACGGCGCGCAGCACCAGCACCCTCGAGGTGCAGATCCAACACATCGTTCACACCATCACCCTGATCGCCCTCAGCACGGGGGCGCTCACCTTTGCCATCGGCGTGCTGGTGGAGCGCATGGCGCCGCTCGAGAGCCTGCTCTATGCGGTGGGGATCATCGTGGGGTTTGTGCCGGAGGGCCTGCTGCCGCAGGTCACCCTCACCCTGGCGCTCAACGTGCAGCGCATGGCGCGGCGCAAGGCCCTGGTGCGCCGGCTCTCGGCCGTGGAAACCCTCGGGTCGGTGAGCGTGATCTGCTCCGACAAAACCGGCACCATCACCCAGGGGCGCATGGCGGTGGAGGAGCTCTGGCTCCCCCAGCCGAGCGAGGGGCAACGCGCCCTGGTGCTGCTGGCGGCCAGCCTCTGCTCCAATGCCCGCCTCGAGCACGAGCGCGACAGCCCCGAACCATGGCGTGCCAGTGGCGACCCCACCGAAACGGCGCTGTTGATCGCTGCCGCCGAATCCGGCCTGATCCATGGCGAGCAGCAGCGGCGCTTCCCGCGGCGGCGCGAGCTGCCGTTTGATTCCCATCGCCGCCGCATGACGGTGGTCATTGACCAGGGGGCCCCTCTCGAAGGGCTCAACACCCCCGCAGGCGGACAGCTGGCGATCACCAAAGGGGCGCCGCTCGAGCTGTTGGCGTTGTGCGGGGCGTGGTTGACGCCCCAGGGCCCCCAACCCCTGGATCCGGACAGGCGCCAACGGGCCATCGCCGCCAACAACGCCTTGGCCGCCAAAGGATTTCGGGTGATCGCCGTGGCCGTGCGGCCGGGGGACGCCACGTTGGAGACCCTGGCCCCTGAGGCCCTCGAGCAGGGGCTGCTGCTGCTGGGGTTGATCGGCCTCTACGACCCGCCGCGGCCTGAGGTGGCTGAGGCCATCCGCCAGTGCCGCCAGGCGGGCATCAAGGTGACCATGGTGACCGGCGACTACGGCCTCACCGCCGAGGCCATCGCCCATCAGATCGGCCTGTTGGACCCACCGGCCCAGCAGAGCCAACGCTCAGCCGCGGATCCGGTGCGGGTGATCGAAGGCAGCAACCTCGCTCACCTCAGCGATGTGCAGCTGCGGCGGTTGCTGAAGTACCGCTCCAGGCTGGTGTTTGCCCGCATGGCACCCGAGCAGAAGCTGCGGCTGGTGCAGGCCTACCGCGACCTGGGTGATGTGGTGGCCGTGACCGGCGATGGCGTCAACGACGCGCCCGCCTTGCGGGCTGCGGATGTGGGCGTGGCCATGGGCGGCAACGGCACGGACGTGGCCCGTGAAGCCGCCGACATCGTGCTGCTCGATGACAACTTCGCCACGATCGTGGAGGCGGTGCGCTTCGGCCGCGGCGTGGTGAGCAACATCCGCAAGTTCATCACCTACATCCTGGTGGCGAACCTTTCCGAAGCCACGCCGTTCCTGGCGATGGTGACCCTGCGCATCCCGGCCGCCCTCACGGTGATGCAGATCCTGGCGGTGGATCTGGGCACCGATGTGCTGCCAGCCCTTGGGCTGGGGGCGGAGCTGCCGGAAGCGGGATTGATGCACCAGCCGCCGCGCCCGCGCCAGGCACCCCTGCTCGACCGCTCGGTGTTGCAGCGCTCGTATCTGTTTCTGGGCCTGCTGGAAGCGGGCTTTGCGATGGGTGCCTACCTGCTGGTGTGGCACCGCGCCGGAGTGGGCTTCCGCGCACTGCAACAGCTCACGCCCCAGCTGCTGCATCACACCGCGCCGGCATCCCTGCAGGCCCTGCAGCTGCAGGCCTCCAGCGCCGCGTTTTGCACGATTGTGTGTTGCCAGATGGGGGTGCTGTTGGCGTGCCGCAGCGAAGGGCGCTCCGGCCTCGCCATGCTGCGGGTGCCCAACCCCTTCCTCTGGCTGGGGCTGTTCAGCGAGGGGCTGGTGCTGGCGGCCTTGCTGGGGATCCCGCCGCTGGCGCGGGTGTTTTCGCTGGTGCCCCTACCGGCCCCCTGGTTTGGCGTGATGGGGGTGGCGCCGCTGCTGATCCTGCTGGCGGACGATGCCCGCAAAGCAGTCCGTGCGGGCCCGGCTTAACGGGGCTCCAGCTGAAGGCTGCAGGGCGGAATGGCAAACACCTTCTGCAGGTGAGCGATCGGGTTGGTGCTGTCGTCGCCGCGCACCAGCCAGCATTCGGTGCTGCCGCTGGTGAGCAGGGCGCGGAAGTCGTCGATGCCGATGAAGATCCCCGCCTCCACCGCCAGGGCCACCATCTCCTCGGGGGTGGATGCCGCAAAAAAGTCCCGCTCCACCGCCGGGTCACCCTCCACCTGGTGGCAGAGGTGGTCCACCGCATCAAGCAGGGGTTGGGGGAAGGTGGTCACGCTGCGGCTGCAGGTGAGACCAACGCTACGCAGGCGGCCGGAGCAGCAGCACAGAACTTCACAAGCCCCGGCGCCGATCAGGCGGCCCGTTGGTCAGCGGCGTGATCGCTGTCGTACTTGTTGTTGAGGTACTCGCACTGCAACACAAACAGGCGCCGCTCCGCCTCACCACTGCTCAGCACGTGGTGCGTTTCACCGGACAGGTTGGTGACGGTTTGGTGCTCAATGCGGGCGGGATCCACCTCAAAACGGGCCACAAAACCTGAGCGCAATCGATAAAGGTGATGCATGCCGGTTTGATGCCATACCGCTGAGTTGTATGGCAGCCATTGGGGTGGTCAACAGAAGAAAACCGAAAGCCTTCACGCACAGCCGGAACCGACCGCTCCTAGGGTCATGGCAACAACAAGCCACAGCGCTTCCCCCTTTTTCTGCACACCTCCACCCCGCCAGCCCCCGCCCGCGCATCAGCGCCACTGCAGCGCAGTGACTTTGAGCTGAAACCCTTCATGGGCAGCTCCGATGCCATCGCCACCTGGCAGATCCTCAACACCCTGGTGCCCTACGGCCTGCTGTGGTGGCTGGCGGTGCGGACCCTGGCCCAGGGCAGCTGGTGGCTGCTGCTGCCGGTTCTGGCGCTGATGGTGCTGTTTCTGGCGCGCGTCTTCTCGTTGATGCACGACTGCAGCCACTACTCGCTGTTCCGCAACCGCCACACCAACCGCTGGGTGGGCTTCCTGCTGGGCATCGTGGCCGGCATTCCGCAGCTGCCCTGGTCGCGCGGGCATGCCTTCCACCACCGCCACAACGGCAACTGGGAGCGTTACAAGGGGCCCTCAGCCCTGGTGAGCGTGGACACCTACGCCGGCTACAGCGACAGCGGCAAGGCCTTCTACCGCTGGCTGCGGCATCCGCTGATGCTGTTCCCGGGCGGCTTCTTCTACCTGGTGATCAAACCGCGGGTGGAGCTGCTGGCGGGCCTCGGCGGCTTCCTGCCCCACGCCTGGCGGCAGCTGCGCCAGAGCCCCCGCCCCAGCTGGGCCCAGATCGTGGCCGGCGGTGGTGGGCAGCTGGCTGCTGCTCAGCAGCTGGATCGGCGCCAAGGCCTTCTGGCTGATCTACAGCCCGGTGATGGCCTGCGGTGCGGCGATCTTCATCTGCATCTTCTTCGTGCAGCACAACTTCCCTGGCTCCTACGCCCACTCCAACCACAACTGGAACGCGATGGATGGGGCGATGGAGGGCACCAGCGATCTGGAGCTGCCGGCGGTGCTGAATTGGTTTTCCGCCGACAACGGCTGCCACGCAATCCACCACCTGTGCGAGGCGATCCCCAACTACCGCCTGCAGGCCTGCCAGCGGCGCAACGCCCACCTGCTGCGGGGCGTGAAGCGCCTAC
>JBEBCX010000043.1:0-8481 GCA_041157425.1 Cyanobacteriota bacterium
CAACCCCAACAACCCCACCGGCACCCGCCTGGCCCCCCAACTGGTCCTCGAGCTGGCTGCCGCTGCTCCCGACACCCTGGTGGTGGTGGATGAGCTCTATGAGGCCTTCACCGGCGACAGCGTGCTGCCCCTTGCGGATTTCGCCGCCACCCCCAACCTGCTGGTGTTGCGCTCGTTGGCCAAAACCGCCGGTCTGGCCGGCCTGCGCATCGGGTTTGCCATCGGCGCAGACCCGGTGATCGACCGCATCTCCCGGGTCACCGGCCCCTACGACATCAACAGCTTTGCGGTGACGGCCGCCTTCGCCGCCCTGCGCGATCAGGCCTATGTGGATGCCTATGTGGCGGAGGTGTTGCGGGCCCGCGATTGGATCAGCGCCCAGCTGCAGAACGCCGGCGTCCGCAACCACGTGGACGGGGGCAACTATCTGTTGATCTGGCCTAAAGGCGGCGCCGCGGCGGTGGATGCGGCGCTTCGCGCCGAGGGCATCCTGGTGCGCTCCATGGCGGGCAAACCGCTGATCGATGGCGCCCTGCGGGTGAGCCTGGGCACCGTGGAGCAGATGCAGCGCTTCTGGCGCGCCTATGCCGCCATCGAAGGTCTGAGGCCCTAGCGCAGCACGTCCACCTGCAGGCCGTTGCCCAACTTGCCCGGCAGGCTGAGGGTGCGGCCCACGCGCTTCACCGGCGTGCCGGCCATGGCCTTGAGAAACGGCTCCACGCTGGTGAGGTCGCAGGCCTTCGGGGCGGGGCCACTCAGGTATTGCACGGGGATCACCCGCCGGGGTGCGAGCTGCCGCACCACCGCAGCGGCCTCAGCGCCGTCGTACACCTTGGCGCCACCGCCCACGCCGATGATCAGCACATCCGGCTTGCCCAGCAGCACCTGGTCTTCGGCGCTGAGCTGGGCGGCGGTGCCCCCGAGGTGGACAAACTCCAGCCCCCCCTGCCTCCAGCGCCACAGGGTGGACTTGCCGAAGCGGCGGCCGCCGAAGCGGTCGTGGGCCACGGCGATCCCCTCGATGCGCAGGCCCGCCACCCGGTAGGAGCCGGGGGCGCTGAGCATCGTGCCGCGGGCCACCGCAGCCCCCTCATCCAGCAGCCGGCTGCTGGCGAGGATCACATTGGCGCTCACCCGCGGCTCCGCCAGGCCGGCGGCGCAGCCCACGGCGCGGAAGGGGTTGATCAGCACGCTGGCGCCGCCCCCCTGGATCAGCAGGGCGCTGTGGCCATAGCTGGTCACCGTGACGCCGGTGTTGGCCTGGGCCGGCAGCCCGGTCGCCGTCAGGCTGAGCGCCAGGCCGCCCAGGGCTGCCAGGGAGCGGATCGCAAGTGCCATGGTGCAGCGGGTCGCCCGCAGGAGGAAGCGCGTGGGCCGAACCCTAGCCGGCAGTTGCGGTCAGCTCGCCGCCGCCTGGGCCAGGAAATTGCTGAGCAGCTGGTGGCCGTTCTGGGTGAGCACGCTCTCCGGGTGGAACTGCACCCCCTGCAGATGGGGATGGTCGCGGTGCCGCAGCCCCATCACCGTGCCGTCCTCCAGCCAGGCGGTGACCTCCAGGCAGTCCGGCAGGCTCTCGCGCTCGGCGATCAGGCTGTGGTAGCGGGTGGCGGTGAGCGGGTTGGGCAGGCCGGCGAACACCCCTTGCCCCGCATGCAGCACCGGTGAGGTTTTGCCGTGCATCAGCTCCTTGGCGCGCACCACCCGGCCGCCGTACACCTGGGCGATCGACTGGTGCCCCAGGCACACCCCCAGGGTGGGCACGGTGGGGCTCAGCTCCCGCAGCACCTCCAGGCACACCCCGGACTGGTCGGGGTCGCCGGGGCCGGGGGAAATCAAGATGGCATCCGGCGCCAGGGCCCGGATCTGCTCGAGGGTCAGGGCGTCGTTGCGCTCCACCCTCAGATCCGCCGTGATCGGGTGCTCGGCCGCCAGCTCCCCCAGGTACTGCACCAGGTTGAAGGTGAAGCTGTCGTAGTTGTCGAGAACGAGGAGCATCGGTGGGCTCACCAGGCCCCCATTCAACCGCTCAGGCGCGCCAGCAGGGGGGGCAGCAGCAGCAGGCCGGCGATCAGCACCGAGCTGAGGGCGGCCACCAGCACCGCGGCGGCGGCGCAGTCCTTGGCGATGCGCGCCAGGGGGTGAAAGCGCCGGCCGATGGCCAGGTCCACCACCGCTTCAGTGGCGGTGTTGAGCAACTCCAGCACCAGCACCGCCGCCACCGTGAGCACCAGCACCGCCAGCTGGGCCGTGGGCAGCTGCAGCCACACCCCCAGGGCGAACACCACGGCCCCCATCACCACATGGATGCGGAAATTGCGCTGGCTGGCGAAGCCGTAGATCAGCCCCTGGGCCGCATAGCGGAAGCTGGCGGGCAGGTCGCCGGCCACCTGCCAGGCGCCCAGGCGGCGCACCTTGGTGCGCAGCTGCTGGTCGATGCTCTCCCGGCCCTCAGCCATGGCGTCGCCGGCCAGCCGCGGCCTGCGCCGCGATCCGGAGTTGGGGTCCTGGGGGGCGAGCATGCTCAATGGGCGCCAACCGCAGATTTGGACGCACCTTACCGCCGGTCCGTGGTGGCGAGAAGCCGTTCCTGGCGGCTGAGCATCGCCGCCAGGCTGGCGTCATCGGGGTGATCCCAGCCCAGCAGGTGCAGCAACCCGTGGCTGGCCAGAAACAGCAGTTCCCGCTCCAGGGGGTGGCCATGCTCCGGAGCCTGGCGGGCGGCGGTCTCCAGGGAGATCACGATGTCCCCCAGCTCCAGCGGTTCCGGCTCGCCGTCCTCACCGTCCTCGCCGCCCCATGCGGGCATCGGCATGGCGGGGGCCTGGTCGAGGCCGTCGTCCTGGGCGGCGAAGGCCAGCACATCGGTGGCCCCTGGCTTCTGGCGCCACTCGGCATTGAGGGCAGCGATCTCTTCATCCCCCACCAGGCTCAGCCCGAGGCTGTAGGCGGGCGCCTGCAGCGCCGCGGGCAGCTCGTCGGTGAGGGCCGCCAGCCAGGTGCTGATCAGCCCATGCCACGGCTCTGCCCCCTGCAGCGGGTCGGCCCAGGGGCCGGCGGCCTGGCGCAGGGCCGCCGGCAGCTCCGGGTCCGCCTCAAAGGCCAGGTCGAGGTCGGGCGTGGGCATTGGCGCGGGCGGTTCGCTGGCGGCGCCCATGGCTCAGCCCCCGGGCAGCTGGGGCCGCCCCAGCCAGGCCACCAGGGTGATGAAGCCCAGGAACCCCACGGCGGTGAGGCCGAAGTGGAACAGGCTTTGGCGCCCTTTGCGCACCATGTTGCGCATCGCCAGCTTGGTGAAGCTGGGGTTCTCCTGGGGGGCGCCGGGGTTGGGCTGGCTGGAGTCGGGCTCAGTCATCACCGCCGCCTCCGGCCACCTCCACGCCCGCATGGAGCAGGCTCTGGATGAACGGGTCCAGGTCGCCGTCCATCACCCCCTGCACGTCGGTGGTTTCGTGCTGGGTGCGCAGGTCTTTCACCATTTGGTACGGGTGGAACACGTAGTTGCGGATCTGGTTGCCCCAGGCCGCCTCCACGATGTCGCCGCGGATGTCGGCGATTTCAGCGGCCCGCTGCTCCTGGGCGATCACCAGCAGCTTGGCCATCAGCAGGGCCATGGCCTTCTCTTTGTTTTGCAGCTGGGAGCGCTCCTGGGTGCAGCGCACGAACAGGCCGGTGGGGATGTGCAGGATGCGCACGGCCGTCTCCACCTTGTTCACGTTCTGGCCGCCGGCGCCGCCGGAGCGGGAGGTGGTGATCTCGAGGTCTTTTTCGGGGATGTCGAGCTTCACCTCCTCTTCGATCTTGGGCATCACCTCCACGCCGGCAAAGCTGGTCTGGCGCTTGTCGTTGGCATTGAACGGGGAGATGCGCACCAGCCGGTGGGTGCCCTTCTCGTTGCGCAGGTAGCCGTAGGCGTAACGGCCTTCGATTTCGATCGTGCAGCTCTTGATGCCCGCCTCTTCCCCCTCGCTGAGTTCGTCCACGGTCACCTTCATGCCGTGGTCCTCCGCCCAGCGCGTGTACATGCGCATCAGCATCAGGGCCCAGTCCTGGGCGTCGGTGCCGCCGGCGCCGGCGTTGATCGAGATCACGGCGCCCTCCTTGTCGTAGGGGCCGCTGAGCAGGCGCTCCAGTTCCCAGCGATCCAGATCGGCCCGCAGCTGCTTGAGGGCCCCGTCCGATTCCGCCAGCAGCTCCTCATCGGGCTCGAGGCCGTAGATCTCCACGGTGGCCTCGGCATCGGCCACGGCCCCTTGCCATTTGGCCAGCTGCTCGAGCTGGGCCTTCACCTCATCGAGCTGGCGCATCTTGGCCTGGGCCTGCTTCTGGTCGTCCCAGAAGTCGGGCTGGGAGGCCAGCTGCTCGAGATCCTGTTGCCGTGCTTTCAGTGCAGGGACGTCAAAGACAGTCCTGGGCGTTGCCCAGGCGGTCAGTGAGCTCGGAGAGGTCGCGCTTGAAATCGGTGAGGTCGAGCACCGCTGCAGGAAGGGGTTGGCTGGGTTGACCGTACTCAACGGGCGATGGGGCCCTTTCTAGGATTCGCGCCGATTGAGGCTCGGGCATGGCGGCAACCGTCGAGATCTACACCTGGCGGGCCTGCCCGTTCTGCATCCGCGCCAAGGGCCTGCTCGACCGCAAGGGGGTGGCCTACACCGAGTTCGCCATCGACGGCGATGAACCGGCCCGCGATGCCATGGCCGCCAAGAGCGGCGGCCGCCGCAGCGTGCCCCAGGTGTTCATCAACGGCCAGCACGTGGGCGGCTGCGACGACCTGCACGCCCTGGAGCGCAGCGGCCAGTTGGATGCGCTGCTGGGGGCCTGACCTTGACCCTGCCTGAACCCGGCCGCGAACCGCAGCTGTTCGTGATCGACCCGATCGCCCAGCTGCGCCCCTCCAAAGATTCCAGCGTGGCCCTGATGCAGGCGGCCCAGCGGGCCGGCCAGCAGGTGTGGGTGTGCACGCCCGCCCAGTTGGCGGTGCGTGGCGCTGCGGCGGAGGTGCAGGCCCAACCGATTCGGCTGGCGGAGATTCGTCCCACCGGCGGCGGCTGGGACGTGCCGGAGCCCTGGTTTGAGGCGGCGGAACCGCGCTGGATGCCCCTGGCCAGCTTCCCGCGGGTGTGGATGCGCAAGGACCCGCCGGTGGATGAGGCCTACCTGTATGCCACCCACCTGCTGGAGCTGGCGGAGCGGCAGGGGGTGCGGGTGCTCAACCGCCCCGCCTCGCTGCGGGCCTGGAACGAAAAGCTCAGCGCCCTGCGCTGGTCCCATCTGATGGCCCCCACCCTGGTGGCCACCCAGGTGGAGGCCCTGGCGGCCTTCGCCGCTGAGCATGGCGAGGTGGTGCTCAAGCCCCTGGGGGGGCGGGCCGGCCAGGGGGTGGTGTTCGCCTCCGCCGCCACGCCCGGTCTGCGGGCCCTGCTCGAACTGGTGACGGCCATGCAGACCCTGCCGGTGATGGTGCAGGCCTTCCTGCCGGGGGTGAGCCGCGGCGACAAGCGCATCCTGCTGGTGGATGGGGAGCCCCTCGGGGCCGTGAACCGGGTGCCCAGCGGCGGCGAATTTCGCAGCAACCTTGCCGTGGGCGGCCAGCCCGAAGCCACCGAGCTCACCGATCCGGAGCGGGCCATTTGCGCCGCCCTGGCGCCGGCCCTGCGGGCCGAGGGGCTGTTTTTCGTGGGCATCGATGTGATCGATGGCCGCCTCAGTGAGATCAATGTCACCAGCCCCACCGGCATCCGCGAGGTGGAGCGGTTGGGGGGCATTCCCCTGGCGGATCAGCTGATGGAGCGGCTGCTGGCGGCCTGAGACCCCGGCCCGGTGAGCTGCTGTTGCAGCACCCCCAGCTTGAGGGCCACCTCCGCCAGTTCGCGCTCCACCGCCGAACCTCGCACCAGGCCGGCGCCGGCGGTGAGCTCGAGCCGGCGCCCCTGCAGGCTGCCGCTGCGGATGGCCACCCGCAGTTCGGTGTCGCCCTCGCTGTCGATCCAGCCGATTGGTGCGGCGTAGAAGCCCCGCTCAAACGGCTCCAGGCTGCGCAGGGCCGCCATGGCCTGCCGCCGCGGCAGGCCCGCCACCGCTGGGGTGGGATGCAGGGCGGCCGCCAGGGCCAGGGGCTGCTGCTCGCCGAGGGCGGCGGTGATGGGGGTGTGCAGGTGCACCAGTTGCCCGTGGCGCGCCAGGCGGGGATGGCGAGGGCGGCGGGGGCTGAGGCCGCATTGCTGCAGCACCGCCGTGATTGCCTCCACCACCAGTTCGTGTTCGCGCCGGTCCTTGTCCGATTGCAGCAACGGCGTGGCCTGGGCCCCCACCGGTGCGGTGCCCGCCAGGGCATCGCTGCGCAGCTGTCCCTGGCGCACCGTGAGCAACCGCTCCGGTGAGGCCCCCAGCAGGGCGGGCCCCTCAGCCCGTTGCCAGAGGAAGCGGCAGCTGCCCGGTTGCCGTTGGCGCAGCTGGGCCAGCAGTTGCAGGGGGTCGAGCGGATGGGCCAGCAGCAGCTGTTGCCGCACCGCCAGCACCAGCTTGCGCAACTCGCCGCCCTCCACCAGCTCCAGGCCCCGCTCCACCACGGAGCGGTAGCCCTCTTGCCAGCTGGAGCCCTCCAGGATCGCCGGGCCCGGGGCGTCGCCCTGGCCGGCGTTGGGGTCGGCGGGCAGCTGGGCCAGCCGCGCCGCCTGCTCCCACAGCTCCTCCGCCAGGCTGCGGGCGCTCACATCACCCCCCAGGGTGCGTTGCAGCCGCAGCCAGCAGTGGCGCCCCTGGCGGCTCAGCTGCCAGCGGGGCAGCACCGCCTGCACCCCGGGCACACCCTCCCCCTCCTGCAGGGGGCTGTCGAAAAACGAGAAGGCCAGCAGCACCCGCGGCCGGGCCAGGGGCGGGCAGGCCTGCGGAGCCGCCAGACGACCCAGGCTGATGGCGCTGAAGCGTTGGGCCAGCTCGAAGCGGCGCGGGCCACTCAGCTCCAGGCTGTTGCAGCGTCCGCTGGCCGCCAGGCAGAGGCCGGGGGCGCTGTCCCACAGGAAGCGGAAGCGATCCCCCTGATCCAGCTGGCTCAGCAGGGCCAGGGGGTCGCGGCCCGCCAGGGGCAGCGCCAGGCTCAGCACCCCATCGCCCTCCAGCTGGCGGGCGCCCTCGCCCGCCGCCGCCAGCAGATCGCTGAAGCTGGTTGTGACGCTGGAGGGGGCCTGCACCCGAAGCGGGCTGAAGCGGCTGCTCAAATGTATGGGTCCTGCCTTGCCGCCCGATGGCTCTGCCCGCGTCCGAGCCCCAGGTCGTCGCAAGCCTTCATGCCGATGGGGCCGCCCGCCGCCGCCTCTGGAAGGCGGCGATCAAATGGCCGATGTACGCCGTGGCGGTGATGCCGGTGCTGTTGGCCGCCGGTTGGCGCTGGGGCCAGGGGGAGCCGGTGCGGTTCGACCAGCTGGGTCTGTTTCTGGTGGCGGCGGTGCTGCTGTTGGCCTGGGAAAACCTGGCCAACGATGTGTTTGACGCCGACACCGGGGTGGATGCCGAGGGCAAACCCCATTCGCTGGTGAACCTCACCGGCCGGCGCGATCGGGTGGCCTGGCTGGCCAATGGCGCCCTGGCCGTTGGGCTGGCGTTGATGGCCTTTGTGGCCCTGCGCAGCAGTGGCGCGGTGCTGGCCCTGGTGCTCGCCTGCTGCGGCATTGGCTACGCCTACCAGGGGCCACCGCTCCGCCTGGGCTACCGCGGCCTGGGGGAGCCCCTGTGCTGGCTGGCCTTTGGCCCCCTGGCCACCGCGGCGGGCCTGCTGGCCCTGGCCCCCGCCGGTGCTGCGGCAACGGTGCCCTGGCGCACCGCCGTGGAGCTGGGGGGCGGGCCGGCCCTGGCCACCACCCTGGTGCTGTTCTGCTCCCACTTCCATCAGGTGGAGGAGGACGCCGCCCACGGCAAGCGCTCGCCGGTGGTGCGCCTGGGTACGGCCCGCGCCGCGGCCCTGGTGCCCTGGTTTGTGGCGGGGGCCTTGGCCTTCCAGTGGGCGCCGGTGCTGGCGGGCCACTGGCCGCTGACGGCCCTGTTGGGGGCGGTGGGGCTGCCGCCGGCCCAGCGCCTGATCCGGCTGTTGCGGGATCACCACCACCTGCCCGAGCGGATCGCGGGCAGCAAGTTTTTGGCGCTGCGCTTCCAGGCCCTCAACGGCCTCGGGTTGGCGCTGGGCCTGGCCCTGGGGGCCCGGTTGGGCTGATGCCGGAGCCGGGCCCGCTGCAGCTGCACTGGCGCCCCTACGGCTTCGCCCTGCCCCGCGCCCTGGTCACCAGCCAGGGGGCCTGGAGCCAGCGCAGTGGATGGCTGCTGCGCCTGGAGGCGGCCGATGGCACCCAGGGCTGGGGCGAAGCGGTGGCCTGGCCCGGCCAGGGGGCCGCGCTGGCGGCCGCGCTGGAGCGGCTGCCCGCCCGCCTGCAGCGCCGCGAGCTGGAGGCTCGCCTGCCCGGGTTGCCGCTGGCCCTGGCCTGCGCCGTGGGC
>JBEBCX010000044.1:0-8389 GCA_041157425.1 Cyanobacteriota bacterium
GTCCACCGGGTCGCCGGGCGGGCGGGCCTCAGGCCGCCGGCAGGCCCACACCGCGGGCCATCAGGGTGGCCAGCAGCGGCACCAGGGCGAAGCCCACCAGCTCGATGTTGAGGATCCAGGCCAGGCGCTTGGCCAGGGCTTCGCTCACCTGGGGCAGCTCCCCCTTGCGCAACGGGATCGCCCAGAGGATGTAGGTGACGGTGGGGTAGAGCGACAGGCCACCCACCCCCAGGTAGAGGCCCACCTTCCACCAGAACAGCGGGTTCTCGGTGTAGAAGTCGCTGCCCTGGCCGAAGTAGAGCACCCGCAGGATGCCGCTCACCAGCAGGGCCAGGGCCGCCAGGCCGTACACCACATCGGTGATCACCATCAAGGTGGCGTCCTGCTTGCTGGGGTTGGGCTGGATCAACCGCCGCTCCAGCACCAGGGCTCCGAAGCACACCATGAAGCTGAGGTAGTGCACGTAGGCCACCCCGGCCCGGGGCAGCACGGCGGCAGACACATCAGCAAGCAGGGCCGCGGTTGCGGTCATGGCGGGGCTTCTCGGTGGCACGACCGTAGCGAGCGGCCCCGCCGGCCGTCGTCGCCGGGAACACCGCCGCGGAATGTGGAAGCAAAAGCAGTGATTGTGATGGCAATCTGCAGTTGCGAATAAATGCTGAATTCGCGAAGCAAAAGTGAAAGTCGGAAGCCTTTAGGTGGCTTTCCTTTGAGCGCGAAAAAGACCCTAGGTTCGAGACAGCGGCAAAGGATCAACATGGCTAGTTCGCTGAGTGCCTTCCTTGGGGAAATCGGGCGCCATCAGCTGCTCACGCCCGAGCAGGAATTGATGCTGGGCCGCAAGGTACAAGCCATGGTGGTGCTGCAGGAACGCTGCACCATGGCTGGTGGTGTCGGCGAGGCCTGCGACTACAACGACATCGAAAAGCGCACCATGCGCGTGGGCGAGCGGGCCAAGGATCAGATGATCACCGCCAACCTGCGCCTGGTGGTGAATCTGGCCAAGCGCTACCAGGGCAAGGGGTTGGATCTTCTCGATCTCATTCAGGAGGGCACCCTCGGCCTCACCCGTGCGGTGGAGAAGTACGACCCCACCCGTGGCCACCGTTTCAGCACCTATGCCTATTGGTGGATTCGTCAGGGTCTCAACCGCGCCCTCTCCACCCAGAGCCGCACCATTCGCATTCCGGTGAATGTGAACGAAAAGCTCACCCGTTTGCGGGCGGCCAAGGCCCGTTTGCTGCAGCGCAATGGCATCCTCCCCAATGCCAAACAGTTGGCGGTGGCGTTGGATCTGCCGTTGGAGGAGGTGGAGGAGCTGTTGGGCTGTGAACTGCGCAGCGTCACCGTCAGCCTGCAGGGGGTGGTGAAGTCGAAATCCGACCCCACCGAATTGGTGGATGTGCTGCCCAGCGATGAACTGCCGCCGATGGAGCGCTGTGAGCTGGCGGAGCGCAATGCGGCCGTGTGGAAGCTGTTGGACCAGTCGAACCTGACCCCCAAGGAGCGCACCGTGGTGATGCTGCGCTTTGGCCTCGATGGCAGCAACGAATGGCGCACCCTGGCGGAGGTGGCCCGTCTGCTGGGCTGCAGCCGGGAGTATTGCCGGCAGGTGGTGCAGCGGGCCCTGCGCAAGTTGCGCAAGGCCGGCATCCAGAGCGGCCTGGTGGAGGTGGGCTGACGGCTGCGGTTTCCAGGGACAATGGGGGCATCCCTTCAGCCCTCACCCCTGCGGATGGTCGCTGAACCGTTTGGCCCGGAGCCGATCGACGCCGAGCCCATCGATGCCGAGGTGATCTCCAGCAGCGAGGTGGATGAGGGGGCGCTGCGCCGCCTGCTGCGCCGGGCCGGGCGCACCATCGCCCGCCCCGCCCTGGAGTGTCTGGAGCTGCTGCAGGATCCGGCCACGCCGGCGCCGGTGAAGATCACCGTGCTGGCGGCCCTCACCTACCTGTTGGTGCCCCTGGATCTGGTGCCGGACTTCATCCCCGCGGCGGGCTTCAGCGATGACCTGGTGGCCCTGACCACCCTGCTGGGGATGTGCGGCACCCACATCACGCCGGCCATTCGCCAGCGGGCGCAGCGCAAACTGGATGCCTGGTTCCCCCCCGGGCGCTGATGGCCACCCTCTCCCCCGACCAACTCGAGGACCTGCAGGGCTTCATCAAAGACTGGTTGCGCCACACCGGTCGCACCCAGGCCGACCTGCGCCGGGCCCTGCGGGCCAGTTCGATCCGCATGCCGGTGCTGCTGGAGGAGCTGCTGCGGGTGCACAACCGCGATGGCCTGGCGGGGCTGGCCCAACGCCTGTGCGAGATCGAGGCGCTCTGGCAGGGCGAAGAGGCAGGGGCCAGCGGCGATGGCAGCCTGCCTCCGGCCCTCAACGATTCCTTCGGCCAGCTGGATTTGTTGCTGGAGGAAATCCGCCAGATCGCTCCAGACTCGCCAAAGTAGGGGTTGAGTCCTCCATCCCGACCCCATGCGGTACCTGCCCGTTCCCGCGCTGCCCGTTGGCCTGGGGGCCTCGGCGCTGCTGGCCATGGCGGCGGCTTCGGGGTCGCCGGTGCTGGCCCAGGCGGGCAGCTACATGCTCGGCCCCGGCAGCAATGTGGGGCCTTCCACCCGGGTGGTGCCCAAAAACTGCGTCACCGCCAAGGACGGCAGCATCACCTGCGACACCCAGATCGTGAATCCCCCTGGCGACACGCCGGCCAAGCCCGTCTACGAACCGTTCAAAAACTGAGCCTCAGGGCATCCGCCGTGTTCAGCGACTGCTGTGTTTAGCGACCAAGCCTTTTTGAGGGGCATCACCCGCTTCGAGCGCAGCCTGGCCAAGGTGCTCTCGCTGTTGCTCACCGTGGTGCTGGTGGTGGCGGCTGTTCAGCTGGCGTTGGCCCTGGGGGCCGATCTGCTGGACCTGAAGGTGGGTTGGAGCGGTGAAGGGCTGATCCGTCTGCTGGATCAGGTGCTGGTGCTGCTGATCGCCCTGGAGGTGCTGCAAAACCTCACCGCCTACCTGCGCGACAACGTGGTGCAGATCGAGCTGGTGCTGGCCACGGCGTTGACGGCCGTGTCCCGAAAGCTGATCGTGATGCCACCGGGGGTGCAGAAGAACCCCTCCGATTTGTTGGGCCTTGGCTTCGCCGCCGTGGCCCTGGCCGCTTCCTATTGGCTGGTGCGCAACGCGCAGGTCAAGCGCCAGCCCCCCAGAACAGCGCCAGCCACAGCGTCCCCGGATCCGGATCGGTTGCCACCACCCGATGGCGACGGTGGGGTGTGATCAACAGGTTGTCGCCAACGCACAGGTCGCGAACCCGGTCCTCATCGGCGAATTGCAGTTGGGCACTGCCCCGCAACACCACCACCCACTCGTGCTCCGGTTGGTCGTACCAAAACCCCTCCGGGCTGCTGGCCAGGCAGGAGTGAATGCGCTCCAGCCGCCAGCCCTCACCGCTGGCCAGCGGGTCGATCCGCTCGCTGCCCTCGGCGGGGCACGGGCTGCTGAGCAGGTTGGCCTGATCGGTGGGCCGAGGGGTGGCCGATGCATCGCCCCAGCGCCGGCCGATCTCAAACCCGTGGCTGGACGCCAGCTGCACCACCTCGTGGTGCTGGCTGCATTGGCGCAGGGCCTCCCGCAGCTCCGGCTGCTGCTCGCTCAGGGCCACAAAGGCATTGAGCTGCCTCACCTTCTCGAGGAACTGCTGCAGCTGCTCGTCGGCCATGGCGTCAGTTTGCCTGCAGCTGTTTGTGCATGCGGAAGCGCCGGAACGGCACCCCTTCGATCAACAGGCCTTCCCGCCAGCTCACCTGCCAGCCTTCGGCGCTGAACAGCGGCTGCGACAGCAGGCTGGCTTCGGTGCGCAGGCGTCTGCAGCCCCCATCCAGCGCCTGCCGCTCGAGCGCCCGCAGCAGTTGGCGGGCGCGGCCCTGGCGCTGGCTGCGGGGGCGGCAGTAGAGCAGGGCGATGCGGTCGGCGGGATCCCGCAGGCCAAAGGCTTCCGCATGGCCGTCGTCACCACAGCTCACCAGCCCCTGGCCCCGTTGCAGGCTGCCCTGGAGCTGATCGGCCCAGTGGCTCCAGGCCCGGCATTGCGCCGGTGAATACACCGCTGGATCCGCATGCTGCACCGCTTCGAGATAAATCTCCCGCAGGGCATCGTGATCCCCTGGTTGCAAGGGCCGCAGGGGATGCGGTTCTGGTTCGGCCTGCTTGCCGGCCTGGCCCTCTGCAGTCATCTCCGATTCACCCGTGTCATGGCTCGCACACAGTCTGTAGGGCCTCAGTGTGCAGAGATCGTGCATCGATTTTCACGGGATTGGTATCGGATTCCCATGGTCAGGGTGGCTGGCATGTTGTATGTTCATGGCGTTGATTGATAAGAGCTGCTTCGCAATGCTCACCGGATCTGAACTGCTGGCCAAGGTCAAAGAGCTTGGCGATGTGGGCAAGTCGGAAATTGTCCGCTCCTGCGGCTACGTGTCATCCAAGAAGGATGGTGGCGAGCGTCTGAATTTCACCGCCTTCTACGAAGCTCTGCTGGAGGCCAAGGGCGTTGAGCTCTCCGGCGGCGGCAAGGTTGGCAAAGGCGGCCGCAAGCTGAGCTACACGGCCACCGTTCAGGGCAATGGCAATCTGCTGATCGGCAAGGCCTATACCGCCCTGCTGGATCTTCAGCCCGGCGACGAGTTTGAAATCAAACTTGGTCGCAAGCAGATCCGTCTGATTCCCGTGGGCTCCAGCGAAGAAGACGAAGAGTGATCTGCGGCTTGGGGTTCAACCCAAGCTCACACACACCACATCGGCCGCTGGATTGTTGCTGGTGGGTGTTGCGGTTGCAATCAGCTGCCCCTCGAAACTCTCGGGTTGGCAGCTGAGCACCACCAGCTGAATGCCCTGGTCCATGGCGCGGCGCAACATCCGCTGCAGGCCTAACTGGCGCTGGGCATCGCTCTGGCTGAAGGCGTCATCGAACACCAGCGGCAGGCCGCCGTCGTAGGCCGGGAGCAGCACCTCGGCCATGGCCAGCCGTAGGGCCGCCGCCAACTGCTCCCGCATGCCGCCGCTGAGCTGGGCGAAGCCGTAGGCCTCCCCCCGCTGGCGCAGCTGCAGGTCTTGAAAGCCCTGCTGGGGATCAAAGCTGAGCAGCGGCACCCCGGGATCGTCGGCCAGCTCCGCCAGGTAGGGGCGGATCGCTTCGCGCAGCGGCTCGCTGTAGCGGTTGGCCAGCTCCGCTTGGGCGCGGTGGAAGCGCTCCTGCAGCAGTTGCAGGGCCTGCCCCTGGCGCTCCAGCCGTTGCCGCTCCGCCTGGGCTTCCTCCCAGGCGGCCTGCCGTTGCTCCAGTTCCGCCTGGGGGTTCACGGCCCCGAGGCTTTGGCAGCGTTGCTCGGCCTGCCCCCGCTGGCTGAGCAGTTGGTTTTTCTCCTCCTCCAGCGCCTGCAACGTCGCCTCCAAAGCCTCAGCGCCCGTTGGTGAGCCGTGTTGCAGGGTTGCGAGCTCCGCGTCGATCTCCTGCAGCTGCGCCTCCCCCTCCTGCAGCTTGGAGGACGGGGTGTCGGCGACGGCCTGGAGCCGTTCATCGATCACCCGCAGCGACCCCTCCAGTTGGGCCAGCCGGCTGCGCTGGTTGTCGAGCTGGCGCTGCAACTGCTGTTCACGCCCTTGCCGTTGCTGGTCCGCCTGGGCTGCCTGCTCCAGCTGGCGCCCCAGCGCTGTGGCATGGGCCTTGATCTGCTCCAGCCAGCCTTCGAGCTGGTGGCGCTCCAGCCGCCGCGGATCCCCCGGCGCATCGGGCAGCTCCGCCAGCGCGGCCAGCTGGGGAGCTGTGCTCTCGACGGCGGCCTCCAGCCGCTGCCGCCGCGGCTGCAGTTGCCCCAGCCGCTCCTCCAACCCCGCCCAGGGGATGGCCCGGGCCGCCTGGCGCAGGTTGGTGAGCTCCGCCTCCAGGCTGCGCCGCTGGCGCTCCAGCTGCTCGCCCGCATCGCTGTTGGCCACCCCCAGCTGCTCGCGCAACAGCAGCAGTTGCTGTTCAGCCTGCTGCCGCTGCTCCAGCAGGGCCGGCAGGGCGTCACCGCCCCCGGGGCTCAGCCGCAGCACCACCCCCGCACCCACCTGCAGTTGCACCGGTTGGCTCAGCTGGCGCTGGTCGCCGGTGCGCAGGGCATCACCCTCCAACCGGATCGGTTGATCGCTGGCGACCACCTCCAGGGTGGTGGCCATGGCCTGGCAACGGGTGTCGAGCTGGAGCAGGGCCTGTTCCGCCTGGCGCAGCTGCCGCACCTGCTCGGCGTTGAGCTCCGGCAGCGCCGCCAGCTGGGTTTTGAGTTGATCCGCCTCCCCCTGCAGCCGCTGCAGCTGCCGTTGGTGCTCCTGCAGGGTCTGCTGCTCGGCCTCCAGCTGGCGCAGGTCGAGCAGCTGCTGCAGCGCCCCCTGGAGCTGCTGCTGCCGCTGGCATTCGGCGGTGGCCTGCTGCTGCTGCTGGCGCTGGAGCTCCACCTGGCCCTGGAGCTGCCGCTGCTGCTCCAGCTGCTGCTCGAGTTGCTGTTGCAGGCTGCGTTGCTCCTTTTGTTGTTGCCGCTGCTGTTCCAGCAATTGCAACCGCTGCTGCCGTTGCTGCACCAGCGGTTGCAGTTCGGCGCTGAGCAAGCGGCGGCGCTGCAACAGCTGCAGATGGCGCTGCAGGGCGGGTCGCTGTTGCTGGTCGATCGTCTCCAGGCGCTCGCCGATGCTGCGCCACTGCTCCATGGCGGCCTCCAGATCCAGCACCCGTTGGCGGGCCTCCTGCAGCTGCGCGCTGGCCTCGGCATCGCGTTGCTGCGCCTGGGCCAGGGGGCTGCCGGCCTTGACCCGGCCGGTGGCGGTGTAGCTGGCCCCCAGCCGCTGCTCCAGCTGCGCCAGCACCTGCTGGTCCAACGGCGAGGCCACGGCGTCCGCCTGGCCGTGCCCCTGCAGTTGATCCACCAGGCGGTTGTAGTCGTAGCGCTCCTGGTTGCCTTCGATCGGGTTGTCGCCGGCGCTGCCCTGGCGCACCCAGAGGTGGGCCCAGCGCTCCGGCAGCTGGGCGATGCGCCGCCCTTCCACCGGCGCGTCGTAGCCGAGCAGCTGGGCCAGGCGCTCCTCCGCCGCGGGGCCGCTCAGCGATGGGCTGGCGCTGCCGCTCAACTGGCAGGTGCCGCTGGCTCCGGAAAAGCGTTTGCGCAGGTGCCAGAGCTCCCCGGCGGCTTCGAAGCGGATCTCGATCTCGGGCAGTCCGGCATGGATGCGGGAGCGCAGCTCCTCCACGCCCCGCCCCGTGGCGGTGGCCCGCAGGAACAGGCCCTTGTGCAGGGCCTCCACCAGGGTGCTCTTGCCCGCTTCGTTGGGGCCGCCCACCAGCGTCAGCTGGCGGCCGAAGCCGATCTCCAGGTCGCCGTGTTGGCGCACCTGCCGCAACCGGCAGCTCCTCAGGCGCATCGTTCGGCCGGCAGGCAGCGGTGCAATTCCGCCAGGGCCAGCTGCAGCACGGCGGCGGTGTCCGGGTCGTCGGTGCTGCTCAGCTCCCGTTGCAGATCACTCGCCACCCGGGCAATCAGTGGATCCTCAGCGCGGCCGCTGAGCTCGGCCAGTTCCTGGGCATCGGGGCTGGTGCCGCAGTGCCCCCGCCGTTTCAGCCGCAGCAGCTGCGCCTCCCAGCGCTCCAGCAGCGCGGCGTAGCGCCGGTGGCCCTCCAGGCTGAGGCTGCCCTGCTCCTCCAGCAGCAGCAGTTGCTGGCCGGGCTCATCCCCCAGCTGTTGCTCCAGTTGGCGCTCCAGGCGCTCCACATCAGCGCTGCTCTGCAGCTCCACCGTCAGCGGCAGCCAGCGCAGGCTGGCGGTGGGCCTCGGCTGCACCACCGGCAGTTGCCCCCGTTGCGCCGTCACCGCCAGCACCTGGCCGCCCTGGTAGTCGTCGGTGCGGGGAAAGCGATCCGGCTCTGGCGTGCCGCAATACCAGCTGCGGGCGTTCACCTGTTTGAGGCCGTGCCAATCCCCCAGGGCCACGTAGTCGAGCTGCTCCAGCAGCGGGCCATCCAATTGCAGACGGTTGGTGGCGCTGGCGGGGTTTTCTTCGTCGGCGTCGTGGTCGGTGTCCAGATGGGTGTCCAAGTCGGTGGCGCCGAAGCCGTGCACCGAGCCGTGGGCCAACAGCAGCCGCGGCCGGTCGGCCGGCAGCGCCGACCAATCCAGTTGGCGCACCCAGGCGGTGGGGTCCTGGCTGTCGCTGCGGCGCAGCAGCGGGCAGGGCAGCACGATCGCCTGCTCCAGCACCAGGGGCTTGCGCTCCAGCAGCACCTGCAGGTTGGGGGCGCGCCGCCGTTGCTCCGTCTGGAAAAAGGGGCTGTGCCACACGCTGCCGGGGGCGCCGTGGTCGTGG
>JBEBCX010000045.1:0-8318 GCA_041157425.1 Cyanobacteriota bacterium
CCGCCATCTCAGCCCGCAGCAGCACGCCGTCGGGGCGCTGGTGCTGTTTGCCATCGGGGTGCTCAACGGTTCGCTCACCTCCGGCACCGGACTGTGTGTGACCCTCTGGCTGGTGCGTTGGTATGGCCTCGATTACAGCCGGGCCGTGGCCCATACCCTCACCTTGGTGGGCCTGTTCTGGAATGGCACTGGAGCCCTCACCCTGGGCTGGAGTGGCCAGATCGCCTGGCGCTGGTTGCCGATGCTGCTGCTGGGCTCCACCGTGGGTGGCTACCTGGGGGCCCATCTGGCGCTGGCCAAGGGCACGGCCCTGGTGAAACGCTGCTTCGAGCTGTTGTGTTTGCTGATGGGGCTGTCGTTGTTGCTCAAATCCCTCTGAGCCGCCGATGCCTGTCACCCGACTCACCCCGTTGGCTGTGGATCCATGAACGAATGGGAGCGGCTGTTGCGCTGGCACTGCGGCGACCTGCGGGACGAACGGCTGCGCCAGGCCAGCGGCCTCTGGATCGTGCTCACGGCCCTGGGCCGTGACCCCAGCCGTGAGCCTGCGCCGGACGGTTTGGCCGTGAGCACCGCCATGGCGCCTGCCGATCTGGCCAGTGCCGGACCTGTGGTGTTCCCCCTGCCCGAGGGCCCCGCTGCGGTGCAGGTGTTCGGGCTCTGGCGGCCGGCAACGGAGCTCGAGGATCCGCTGCAGCGGGAGCGCTGGCTGTTCTGGGTGGTGCCCAAGCGCCAGCTCCATGCCGAGCGGCGCTCCATCGGCCTCAATCCCCTGCTGCGGGCCCACGGGGAGGGTTGGCCGGCCGCGCACCTGGCCGAACGGCTCTTGCCCCTGCTGGACGCCCCTTAGGGTCCTGGTCGTCCCGCCACACCCCTCCATGGCCCGTCGTGCCCTTGGCCCCCTGCTGCGCCGAGGTCTGGGGGCGATGGCCCTGGCGCTGTTGCTGCCCGCCGGTGCCGCCCGGGCCCTCGACGAGGTGGTGGTGGAGCTGCCCCTGCTGGACAGCACCATGACGGTGCGGCTGGCGGAACTCGAAACGCCGGAGGCCCTGCTGCGGGGCGACACCCAGCTGGCGGAACTGGACCGGGCCACCGACGGCCGGGTGGGCCGTGCCCTGGTGGCCCTGCTGAACCACCGCCTGCCGCTGTCGGTGACCAAAGCCGCCAGCGCCTCCGTGGGGTCCCCCCTGCTCGAGCAGGCCCTGTTGATCGTGTCCTCCTTCGGCACGGTGGAGGGGCGCAGCGCCGATGTCTCCGGCGAAACGCTCGAGAAAACGCTGCAACGGGCCGTCGCGGCGGCCCCCGATGGTCAGCCCACGCTGCTGCAGGTGATGAAGGCGATCCCAGGGCAGCGCGCCCGGCTCAACCTCAGCCAGGCCGGGGTGATCCTCAACCGCCTTCTGCAACAGCGGGTTCTGGCCGACCGACTGCTCGCCCAGTTGCCAGCGGCGTCGGTGCCCCAGGCCGCATCCAACGGCAAGGCCACCGGCCCCACCGTGGTCAGCAGCACCGTTGAGATCGCGGTGCCGCACCGCCCGAGTCCGCTCAAGCTGTTGCTGCTGCAGCCCCAGTCCGGGGCCAATGGACGCCTGGTGCTGATCTCCCATGGCCTCTGGGACAGCCCCACCAGCTTTGAAGGCTGGGGCCAGCGGCTGGCGGCGGCGGGCTACACGGTGGTGCTCCCCTGGCACCCCGGCAGCGACAAGGCCCAGCAGCATGAGGTGTTATCCGGCCAGGCGGCGCCGCCCTCCCCGGAGGAGCTGGCCCTGCGACCCCGGGATTTGACGGCGGTGATCGATGCCATCGGCAACGGCAGCCTGTCCACCCAGAACCCCGTGGACAGCAGCCGGGTGGTGGTGCTGGGGCATTCCTGGGGTGCCACCACCAGCTTGCAGATGGCGGGTCTGGTGCCCACCGATTCGGCGCTGTTGCGCCGTTGCGGGGCGGTGAACGATCCCGATCGCAACCTCAGCTGGACCCTGCAATGCAGTTGGGCCACGGCGGTGAAGCAGGCGGCCATCAACGACGACCGCATCATTGCGGTGGTGGCGGTGAGCGCGCCGATGTCGTTGCTGTTCCCCCGCGAGAGCGAACGGCAGTTGAACACCCGGGTGCTGCTGGTGAGCGGCAGCCGCGATTGGGTGGTGCCCCCGGATCCCGAGGCCATCCAGCCGCTGAAGGGCGATGATCTCCACGGCCACCAATTGGTGCTCGCCAAGGGCGGCGATCACTTCAACCTGCGGCCCCGATCCGATGCCCAAGGTGGGGTGTTGGGCAACTTGATGCTTGCCTGGGCCGAGGCGGCATTTGCGGCTGGCCCCAAGGTGCGCCCTGCGCCCGGAGTGGCGCCGCTGCTGCCGCCCAATGGCTGGGGCAGTGCGGCCATGCCCCTGGCGGATGTCTCGCCAGCGTTGCAGTCACGCCGGTAAGAGCTGGCGCCAGCCCCCCAGCTCCACCAGTCGCAGGGGGGTGTCGAACAGGTGGCTGAGGGGATCAGCCTGCAACAGCTCCCGGCACGGGCCATGGGCCTGAATGCGGCCCCCCTTGATCAGCACCGCGCGGCTGATCTCAGGGATCACCGCATCCAGCTGGTGCGTCACCACCAACAGCGTGGTGCCGGCGGCGGCCAGCTGGCGCAGGATCTGCAGCAACTGGTGGCGGGCCTGGGGATCCAGGCCATTGGTGGGCTCATCCAGCACCAGCAGCTCGGGCCGGTGCACCAGGGCACGGGCCAGCAACAGGCGGCGGCGCTGTCCGTCGGAGAGTTGGCCGAAGGGGCGCCGCTCCAGGCCGGCCATCCCCATCTGCTCCAGGAGCTCCTGGGCCCGCTGCCGCTGCTCCGCGCTGGCCTGGTGATGCCGGCCGATCCCCACCGATCCAAACCAACCCGAGAGCACCACCTCCTCCGCCGTGGCCTGGGGCCGGTACCCCGCCTGCAGATCGGCGGACACATGGCCGATGCGTCGCCGCAGCTCCCAGAGGTTCACCGTGCTGCTGCCGAAGATGCGCAGGCTCGAGCCCGGCTGCACCACGGGGTACAGCTCCCGGGTCAGCAGTTTGATCAGGGCACTTTTGCCGGCGCCGTTGGGGCCGAGCACCACCGTGTGTTCCCCGAGGTGGAGCCGCAGATCCACGCCCTGCAGCACCGGCCGTGGACCGAGCCAGGCCTCCACCCGCTCCAGTTCCAGGTAGGGCTGGTTGGCCATGGCCCCGGCTTAGCAACGAAACCGGTAAGCAGGGCTACAGACCCCGAGGGCCGCTGCACGGATCCTGATGGGGCCTACGAACCGTTGGAGTGACCCCCATGTCCCAGCCCCAGCAGCCGTCCAAGGCCACCATTCCGCTCAAGGCTCGCCCGATTTACCGCCCCCCCAGCGGGCAGCTCCTGCCCCGCTGAGCTTCGGCCGGTGCTGCAGCGTTGCTGCCGAGCCTGAAGCCTTCCTGAAGAACGGCCCAGTGCCCTTGCACCTGTTCATCGGGGACGCTTACGACAGAAGGACCGCCGCTGCCCGCTGAACCAACCTCAGGGCACAAGGCGGAGCGGGCGGCCAAGGCCGCCCCATTTTTTTGCCCAGGCCCCCATGGTTCGTTGGTGGGGCCTCTGGCTTGTCGCTCGGCCACCCCTGCGTTGAACTGGGGCCGCGAACCGCCGCTGACGCCCGTCAGCCTGACCCCATGTCCCAGGTTCTGCCGCCCCCCTGCTGGAGCCACCGCGGCTGCCGCATTCAGTTGCTCAGCAGCGGCGGCCAGGGCGCGGTCTACCGCGTGCGCCACCAGAGCGGAGCTGCCCTCGGGCAGGTGGGGTCGCTGGCGGAGGCTCGCCAGTTGATCGATGACCAGATCGTGTTGATCCGCCAGCGGTTGGCGGCGGTGGCCTAGGGCCGTTGTGGTGGCAAGCTGCCGGGAGCTGTTTCCCCCCGGTGGCCCGTTCCGTTCTGCTCTGCGGCTACTACGGCGAGCACAACCTCGGGGATGACGCCCTGCTCGAATCGTTGCTGGGCCAGCTGCCGGCATCGGTCACACCCCTGGTGACGGCCTACGACCAGCCCATGGTGGAGGCGCGCCATGGGGTGGCCACCGTGCAACGCCGCAGCCTGGGGCAGGTGCTGCGCGCCTTGAGCCGCTGCCGGGCCCTGGTGCTGGGTGGCGGCAGCCTGCTGCAGGACTCCACCAGCTTCCGCAGCCTCGTCTACTACGCCGCGCTGATCCTGGCGGCACGGCTGCAGGGCCAGCCCGTGCTCCTGTGGGCCCAGGGCCTGGGTCCCCTTCGGCGGCGCCGCAGTCGCCTGCTGGCTCGCCTGCTGCTGCCGCTGGCCACCGCCATCAGCTGGCGCGATGCGGCGTCGGCACGGCTGGCCCGCCAGCTGGGCTGCGGGGCTCCCCACGGGGCGGATGCCGTGTGGGCCTTGCCCCCCCAACCCTGGATCGGGCGCGGCGGACCGGTGGTGGTGTGTTGGCGCCCCACCGCCCTGGTGGACCCCGCCGGGTGGAGCGTGCTGTTGCAGGCCCTCGAGCAGCTGGCCGAGAGCCAGAACCGCCAGGTGCTCTGGCTTCCCTTCCATGGCGCCCAGGACCAGCCGCTGCTGCACCAGCTGATCGACCAGGGCCTGGTGCCCCCCGCGCTGCAGCGCCGCAGCCGTCAGATCGTGGCCCAGACCCCCTCGGAAGCGATGGCCGTGTTCCGCAGCGCCGGGCTGGTGGTGGCCATGCGCCTGCATGCGCTGATCCTGGCGGCCCTCTCCGGAGCCCCCGTGGCGGCCCTCAGCTACGACCCCAAGGTGCAGGCCTGCGCCGTGGAGTTTGGCTGTGGCTGCACCGACCTGGCGGACCCCATGCCCCCGCCGGCGGACCTGGCGGCCACCTGGGGGGACGCTCTGGATCAGCCCGCCGGCCTCGAACCGTTGGCCCAGATGCGCCAGGCCACGGCGTTGCACCGCACCATGCTGGAACGTCTCGCAAGCTGAGCCATGCGTGCGGTGGGATACGGCAGCAGCCGCGGGGATGCCAGCCCGGCTTGTCTGATCAACCTCAACCTGCCGGAGCCCCAACCGGGACCGCAGGATCTGCTGGTGGCCGTGGAGGCCGTGTCGGTGAACCCCGTGGATGCGAAGGTGCGCCGCCGCGACACCCCAGCCGACGGTGACGTTCGCGTGCTGGGGTGGGACTGCGCCGGCACCGTGCTGGGGCTGGGGGATGCGGTGCAGGGCTTTGCGGTGGGCGATCGCGTTTGGTACGCCGGTGCCCTCAACCGACCCGGCTGCAACAGCGAACGCCATTGCGTGGATCACCGGCTGGTGGGCCACAGACCACAGGCCTGGTCGCCGGCGGAAGCGGCGGCGTTGCCATTGACGGCCATCACCGCCTGGGAGTTGCTGTTCGACCGCCTTCGTCTACCCCGGGCCGCCGACCCCCAGCCTCCGCAGACCCTTCTGGTGGTGGGGGCCGCCGGAGGGGTGGGTTCGATCCTGGTGCAGTTGGCCCGTGCCCTCACCCAGCTCACGGTGGTGGCCACGGCCTCCCGTGATGCCTCCCGTGCCTGGTTGCAGCAGCTGGGGGTGGAGCATGTGATCAACCATCACCAGCCGCTGGCGGCGCAACTGGAGGCGTTGTCGCTGCCGCCCGTGACGGCCGCCATCAGCCTCACCCACAGCGCCGCTCACTTTGATGCCCTGGTGGAGTTGCTTGCTCCCCAGGGGGCCCTGGCGTTGATCGATGACCCCGATCCCAATGCCATCAACGTGCTGGCCCTGAAGCGCAAGAGCCTGGCGCTGCATTGGGAACTGATGTTCACCCGCTCGCTTTACCAAACCGCTGACATGGCCGAGCAGGGGCAGATCCTCGAGGCGGTGGCAGCCCTGGCCTCCGCTGGGCAGCTGCGCACCACGCTGCAACGCACCCTGGGGCCGATCGACGCCACACGGCTGCAGGAGGCCCACCACTGGGTGGAGTCCGGTGCGGCCATCGGCAAGCTGGTGCTGCAGGGGTGGGGCTGAACCGAAGAGGTCGAGGCCGGTACTTCTACCGATGGTCGCGGGCCGGCGGCCGCGTCACGCTCTGGCCGTTGATGCGGCACCTCCATGTCCACCTCCCCCGTGATGGTCGGCCCTTACGGCGGCACGATCTACCAACTGCAGGCCAGTGAGGGCGACTTGTTTCAGGTCTGCTTTGAGGGGCAATGCCTGTTTTGCGAGAGCCTCCATGTGGGCATGGCCCACCTGAACCGGATGGAGCGTTTGGCCGTGTCAGCGCCTACTGCACAAACGGCGAGCTGACCTTATCCTCCTGCTACTTGCAGCCCGCTGGTGTTCATCACCGTCTCCGGCCAGAAGGGCGGAGTGGCCAAAACCTGCACGAGCATCCACCTCGCCAGCGTCTGGTCTGAGCAAGGCCGACAGGTCTGCGTGGTGGATGCCGACCGCAACCGCTCCGCCCTCGCCTACGGCATCCGCGGCGCCTTGCCGTTCACGGTGGTGCCCGTGGAGGCGGCCGCCAAGGCCACCCGCCATGCGGATGTGGTGATCACCGATGGGCAGGCCAGCAGTGATGAGGAGGAGCTGCGCCATCTGGCGGTGGGATCCGATCTGGTGCTGTTGCCCACGGCCCCCAAGGCCCGGTCCGTTGAACTCACCGTGGAACTCGCCCAGTTGTTGCAGCGGGTGGGGGTGCCCCATGCGGTGTTGATGGCCAAGGTGGATCTGCGCCAGCCGCGGGCTGTGATCGAGGCCCGCCAGGCGCTGCGCTCGTTTGGGCTGCATGTGCTCAGCGCTGAAGTGCCCCTGCTGAGTGCCTTTGACAAGGCCGAAACCCAGGGCCTGCCCGTGTCGCTCGCCTGTGATGACCGGGGTCGTTCCGATCCCCGGCGCATGGCCGGCTGGTCGGCCTACCAATCCGTTGCCCAGGAGATCGAATGCCTGATTTCGAAGCCCTTATCCGTCGTCAGCAGGACAACCAATCCACTCCCGCTCAGCGCCTGAGCTTGGTGGAGCCCACCACCGCCAGTGAGGCGGTGGGTGCCCCATTGGGTTGGCTCGCTTTTGGCGGTTCGTTGCTGGGCGCTCTGCTGGGCACCGTGGGCGTTCAGGTGGCCGCCAGCATGGGCTGGTTCAGCTTTTGAGCTGACGCTCCCGCAGGGTGGTGAGCACCTCCTGGCTGTGGCCCAACGGCCTCACCCCCACCCACAGCGCCCTGAGGGTCCCCTCCGGATCAATCAGGAAGGTGTGGCGTTGGGAGAAGGGGGCCATCCAGCTGCCATAGTCCTTGCTCACGCGGCCGCCCGGGTCGGAGAGCAGCGGATAGGCCAGGGCCTCACTGCCGCAGAACTCCGCGTGGCTGTCGGCGGAATCGGCACTGATGCCCACCACCTCGGCGCCGGCGCGGTGGAACTGCTCGAGATCGCGCTGGAAGCCGCGGGCCTCGATGGTGCAGCCCTCGGTGAAATCGCGCGGATAGAAATAGAGCACCAACCAACGACCCCGGAAGTCAGCCAGGCTGCGGGGGCCCGGCACGCCATCGAGGTTGAAATCCGGGGCCGGCTGATCCAGGGCCGGCAGGGGGCCGCCAAGGGCCTGGGCCGCCAGGGGCCGCGCACAAAAAACCGCCAGGCTGGCGGCGCATCCCTCCAGCAGCTGGCGGCGTGAGATCACAGGCTGGGCTCAGAGCTTCGCCAGGTTGATGCCGAGCTCCTTGGCGTAGGCGCCCAGGCCCTTCTTCTGGATGGTCTTGAGGGCGCGGGTGGACACGCGCAGCTTGATGAAGCGGTTGCCCTCGGCCCACCACAGGCGACGCTCCTGCAGGTTCACCTGTTGGAGCTTCTTGGTGCGCACGTGGGAGTGCGACACGGCCATGCCGTTGTTGGCGCGCTTGCCGGTGAGTTGGCAGACCCGGGACATGACCGACTTACAGAACGACGAATGGCGTTGAACCGCTGGCGGTCCAAGCTGCCCACAGTAGCAACCCGGGTGGCGGCCAGCCCTGGTGGCGTCTCAGCTGGCCGCCAGCCGCAGCCCCAGCCCCTGGATGAGGCGGTTGAGCCCCAGGGTGACGCGCTGCTGCACCTCCCGATGGTCCTGCCCATCGCCGCCATCGAGGGCATAGACCAGTTCAAACACCAGGGCGGTGCCCTGCAGATCCAGGCAGTGGCAACGCTCAAGCCGCAGCCCTGATTCATCGGCCAGCCAGCGCTGCACCCGCAGGGGCAGAGCCTCGAGGGCCTCGGGGGGGGCGTCCGCCTGCAGGGCGAAGCGGATCACCACCCGCCGTTGCTGCAGCTCGTCGCAGTTGGTCACCACGGAGCTGGTGAGCAGGCTGTTGCCCATCAC
>JBEBCX010000046.1:0-16070 GCA_041157425.1 Cyanobacteriota bacterium
GGAGATCTGCCTGGAGGGCACCGGGCTGCCGGAGTGGTTGTTTGAGGCCTGCCACAGCCAGGTGGGGGATTCGGCCGAAACCGTGGCCCTGCTCTGGGGGCAGCGGGTCGAGGCCAGCCCGGCCGATGGCGCGGCCAACGACGTGGCCGTGGACGAACCGCTGCACCGGTGGATGGAGCAGCGGCTGCCGCAGCTGGCGGCCCTGCAGGGGGAGGCCCAGGCGCAGGCGGTGCGGGCCTGCTGGGCCAGCTGCCCGCCGGAGCTGCTGCTGCTGGTGAACAAGCTGCTCAGCGGCGGGTTCCGCGTGGGGGTGTCCACCGGGCTGGTGACCCGCGCCGTGGCCCGCAGTGCCGCTCTGGAGGAGGCGGTGCTGGCCCATCGGCTGATGGGGGGCTTTGTGCCCAGTGCCGAGGCCTGGAACACGTTGGTGGCGGCGGATGCCAACGGCGACAGCGTGGCGGCGCGCCCCTACCCCTTCTTCCTGGCCAGCCCCCTGGATCCGCAGCTGCTGCTGGATCAGCCGCCGCAGGCCTGGCAGGTGGAGTGGAAATGGGATGGCATCCGCGGCCAACTGATCCACCGCAGCCACGGCTGCAGCCTCTGGAGCCGCGGCGAAGACCTGATCAACGACGCCTTCCCGGAGTTGATCGCCCTGGCCCAAAGCCTGCCGGTGGGCACCGTGCTCGATGGGGAGGTGATCGTGTGGGAGGCGGACGCCACCGCACCGGAGCCGTTCGCCAGCCTGCAGCGACGGCTGGGCCGCAAGGCGCCGAGCGCCGCTTTGCAGCGCCAATGCCCCGCCTGCTTCATCGGTTACGACCTGCTGGAATCCGGCGGCAACGACCTGCGCCAGCTGCCCCTGGCCCAGCGGCGCGAGCACCTGGAGCAGCTGCACGGCCGCTGGATGGCGCAGGTGGAGCCGCCGCTGCGGGGGCGCTGGCGGCTGCCGGCGGTGGAACGGCTGCACAGCTGGGAGGCGCTGGAGCCGCTGCGGCAGGACGCCCGGGGGAGGCGCGCCGAGGGGCTGATGCTCAAGGCGATCGACTCCCCCTACCTGGTGGGGCGCAAGCGCGGCCATTGGTGGAAGCACAAGCTCGAGCCGTTGCGGCTGGATGCGGTGCTGCTCTACGCCCAGGCGGGCAGCGGCCGCCGCGCCAACCTCTACACCGATTACAGCTTCGGGCTGTGGAACGGCGAGGGGCAGTTGGTGACCTTCGCCAAGGCCTACTCCGGGCTCGACGATGGCGAAATCCGCGAGCTCGACCGCTGGATCCGCAGCCACACCACCGAGCGCTTCGGGCCGGTGCGGGCGGTGGAGCCGTTGCAGGTGTTCGAGCTGGCCTTTGAGGGGCTGCAGCGCTCATCGCGCCACAAATGCGGCATCGCGGTGCGCTTCCCGCGCATCAGCCGCTGGCGGCGCGACAAACCGGCGGCGGAGGCCGACAGCCTGGCCAGCGCCCTGGCGCTGCTGGAGGCCAGCCCATGAGCGGTGCAGCGGCGGGCACGCGGGCGGCGCTGCAGCCGATCGAGGCCTGGTTTTCGGGCAAGGGCTGGACGCCGATGCCGTTTCAGCGCCAGTGCTGGAGGGCCTACCTGGCGGGGGAGAGCGGCCTGCTGCAGGTGCCCACCGGGGCGGGCAAAACCTATGCCGCGGTGCTGGGGCCGGTGGCGGAGATGCTGCAGCAGCCCAACCCTCGGGGGCTGCAGCTGCTGGTGATCACGCCGCTGCGGGCCCTGAGCCGCGATCTGGCCCTGGCGATCGAGGAGCCGATCGCCGCCATGGGGTGGCCGCTCTCGGTGGGCATCCGCAACGGCGACACCGCCAGCCATGTGCGCAGCAAACAACTGCGCACCCCGCCGCAGATCCTGATCACCACGCCGGAATCCCTGAGCGTGCTGCTGGCCAACGCCAAGGCCGAGGCGTTGTTCGCCGACCTGCAGGCGGTGGTGCTGGATGAATGGCATGAGCTGATGGGCAGCAAGCGCGGCAGCCAGTGCGAGCTGTGCCTGGGCTGGCTGCGGCGGCTGCGGCCGCAGCTGCGCACCTGGGCGATCAGCGCCACCATCGGCAACCTGGAGGAGGCGGCCCAGGCGGCTGTGGGGGTGGGGCCGGCGCCGCAGCTGGTGACGGCGACCATCCGCCGCAGCACCGCCATCCGCAGCCTGCTGCCGGAGAGCATCGATGGCTTCCCCTGGGGGGGCCACCTGGGGCTGCGCATGTACGAGCAGCTGGTGGCGGGCCTGGATCCGGCCGTGAGCACGCTGCTGTTCACCAACACCCGCAACCAGGCGGAGCGCTGGCACCAGTGCCTGCGCTTTGCCTGCCCGGAGATGGAGGACGCCCTGGCCCTGCACCACAGCGCCATCGACCGGGCCGAGCGGGAGGCGATCGAGGCCCAGGTGAAGAGCGGTGCCCTGCGCTGGGTGGTGTGCACCAGCTCCCTGGATCTGGGGGTGGATTTCCAGCCGGTGGAGCGGGTGGTGCAGATCGGCAGCGCCAAAAACCTGGCGCGGCTGCTGCAGCGGGCCGGCCGCAGCGCCCACTGCCCGGGGGGCACCTCCCAGGTGCTGTTCATGCCCACCAACGCCCTGGAATTGCTGGAGGTGAGCGCCATGCGCCGCGGGCTGGAGCAGGGGCTGGTGGAACACCGGCGCCCGCCCCAGCTGCCGCTGGATGTGCTGCTGCAGCACCTCACCACCCTTGCCTGCGGGCCGGGGTTCGAGCCCGAGCAGGAGCTGGCCACGGTGCGGAGCAGCTGGAGTTTCCGTGAGTTGAGCGACAGCCAATGGCAGTGGTGCCTTGAAGTGCTGGAGCACGGCGGCCGCTGCCTGGGGGCCTACCCGCGCTACCGCAAGTTGGTGTGGCAGGGGGATCGCTACCGGGTGGTCGACAAGGCCATCGCCCGGCTGCACCGCTTCAACATCGGCACGATCACCGCCGACCGCTCCGTGACGGTGCGCTTCGTGCGCGGGGCGGTGATCGGCCATGTGGAGGAGGCCTTCATCGGCCGGCTCAAGCCCGGGGATGTGTTCTTCTTCGCCGGACGGCAACTGGAATTCGTGCGGTTGCGGGAGATGACCGCCCAGGTGAAGGCCACCACCCGCAAGAGCTCCACGGTGCCCGCCTGGGCCGGCGGCCAGATGGCCCTCTCGGATCTGCTCAGCGGCCACCTGCGCCAGGAGGTGGACCGCTGCGCCCGGGCCCTGGCGGGCGAAACGGAGCTGGACACCCCCGAGCTGCGGGCCCTGGAGCCGCTGCTGCAACGGCAGGTGGACCTCTCCAGCCTGCCCCGCAGCGATGAGGTGCTGCTGGAGCTGTGCCGCAGCCGCGAGGGCAGCCACCTGTTTGTGTTTCCGTTTGAGGGGCGCTTCGTGCACGAGGGCATCGGCTTCCTCTGGGCCTGGCGGCTGGCCCGGCACAAGCCCAGCACCGTCACCGTGTCGGTGAACGACTACGGCTTTGAGCTGTTGGCCCCCAAGGGCTACCCCTTTGAGGAGCTGCTCGACCTGCACGGCGACAGCCTGCTGGCGGTGGATGCGCTGGAGCACGACCTGGAGCAGGCGGTGAACCTCTCGGAGCTGTGCCGCCGCCGCTTCCGCGCCATCGCCCAGGTGAGCGGCCTGATCAGCCAGAGCATGCCGGGGCAGAACAAAACCGGCGGCCAGCTGCAGATCAGCGCCGCCCTGCTGTTCGATGTGTTCAGCAAGCACGAACCCGACTCGCTGCTGCTGGAGCAGGCGCGGCGGGAGGTGCTGGAGGAGCAGCTGGAGCGGCCGCGGCTGCAGGCCGCCCTGGAGCGCATGGCGGCCAGCCGCTGGCGGCTGGAGCGCACGGCCCGGCCCGGCCCCCTGGCCTTTCCGCTGCTGGTGGAGCGCCTCAACAACCGGCTCAGCAACGAATCGCTGCTGGAGCGGGTGCAGCGGCTGATCGCCGACGCACAGCGCGCTGAGGGCGTTTAGATCGCCTACTGAAACGAAAACCAGTCCAGCCGCTGGGGGGCCGCGGGGTCGGTGCAATCCAGCAATTCGGCCCCCTTCACGGTGCCGTCCTGGCGGTACCAGGGGTCGGCGCAGAGGTCGCGGAAAGCCGTGCGGGCCTGCTCGAGGGTGGCGAACTGGCCCACGTTCACCACGCCCCAGCTGTCGTGGGTGTTGATGCTGAAGGCCAACTCAGGCCGCCATGGGCAGGTTGCTGCTGACCACCCGGTGGCGCGGCAGCTCGACGGTGTCGAGCTCCTCTTCGCCGAAGGTTTCCTCCAGCAGGGCCTCGAGCCAATCGAAGCCGTTGATCGCCATCAGCGCCTGCAGGAAGGCGGGGCTGTTGGTGAGCTCCGGATCGAGGGGCAGGTAGAAGGCCTTGAAGGCCTCGTAGTCGCGGATGCGGCGGAGCTGGGCAAGGGTGTGTTGCAGGTCGGCCACCGGGGTGCAGGCATCCAACGGGCCCAGGGTGCCCGCCCCCAACGGCGGCCGCAAGGGAAGCGGGCGTTAAGGCGCCAGCAGGGCCTCGCCGCGGCGATGGATCTCGCGGGCGTAGTCGGTCCAGGTGCCCTGGCCCCAGTAGCGAAAGCAGCTGGTTTCCAGCAGCAACAGGTGCAGCAGCGCCCGTTGGTAATCGGGGCTGCTGGTCACCGCCGGATCGGCAGCCACCAGCGGATCAAAACGCGCATGGAAGGCGGCGCTGAGCTGCTGCATCGGCTCCAGCACGCTCTCGTAGCCCTTCACCCAGCTGAGGTTGTTGGTCCACGACGCGCCCTCCATGGCAAAACCGGGATCGGCGGCCTGCAGGGCGGCGATGGCGGCGCTGACCGCGCCCGGGCCATCAGCGCCGCCGGGCTGCTCGTCGAGTTGGCGCCAGAGCCGGTGCTGCCCCACCGCCTGGATGGCGGGGTAGTCGGCGCTGGAGAAGCCCTCCGCCTCCAGCAGCTCCAGCCATTCGGTGCCGTTCACCGCGGCGGTGCCACCACTCTCCGCCGCCAGGCGCCGGTGGGCCTGCTCAAAGGCGGGCGGGAATTCGTTCATCATCACGCCGCCGTTTTCGCCATCGGCGATCTGGCTCACGATCGCCGGCAGCGACCGGCCCGCGAGGGTCTGCCGCTCGAGCCCCAGGGCCTCGTAGCAGGGCTGCATCTGGCCCACCAGCTTGGTGTCGGAGCCCTGGGTTTTGATCAGGGCCACGATCTCCACCGCCTCGCCGCTGGAGTGGCGGGCCACCAGGCGGTTGGGGATCAGCGTCTGCCGGCGGCTGAGGGGGGAGCCATCGGGGTTCTCCACGCTGTGCTCCTGCACCAGCAGCCAGCGGTAGCCGCACTCCCGCAGGGCGCTCACCAGGGCGAACAGCGTGTCGGGGTGGTTGGGCAGGTGCATCTCCGGCGGCGAGAAGCCCTTCACGCGCCCCAGGGCCTCGAGCCCGAACTGGGCCGCGAACTGGTGCTGCCAGGCCTGCAGCTGCAGCTTGATGTCGGGGATGGGGGTGGAGGGGGCCACCGCATGGCCCCAGAAGGTGCCCAGAAACTCCACGTGGGGCGTGAGCGCCGGATCGGTGGCCAGCCGCTGCAGGGCCTCGAGGATGTCGTGGCGGCCCATCTGCTCAAAGCCCCAGAGCAGGGTGCCGGAGTAATCGAGCATGATCCGCGGGTTGCAGCCCTCGGCGATCAGGCGGGGCAGGATGTCGACCAGGCGCCGATAACACTGGGCGAACGGCTCGGCGTTGTGGTTGTCGCCTTCACCCGGGTGCTCCTGCATGTATTGCAGGTGGGAGATCAGGCCCCCATCCGCCCCGGCGGGGATGGTGGGCTGGTGCATGTGCAGCGCACAGGCGAAGGCGGAGCGGAGCGTCTCCAGGCGGAGGTTGGAGTGGGGTGCCGCCACCGGCCCGGGGCGCTGCACCACCGCCTGGATCTCCGCCTCGCGGCCCGCGATCGGGGGCAGCCCATCCAGCACCATGGCGCCCACTGTGAGATTCACCACACTGCCGCAACGGGCACCCCGGCCGTGGCAGCCTCGGGCAATGACACGCATCCCCACGATCCAGCGGCTGCTCAGCAGCGTGGCGGCCCTGCTGGTGCTGCTCAGCCTGGCGGCACCGGCCTGGGCCCAGTTCAGCCTGCCGCCGCTGCCCTACGCCCCCGAGGCGCTGGAGCCCGCCATCGACGCCACCACGATGACGATCCACCACGACCGCCACCACGGCGCCTACGTGGCCAACCTCAACGGCCAGATCAAGGCCAACCCGGCCCTGGCCCAGCTCAGCCTCGATGCGCTGCAGGGGCAGATCTCCCGGTTCCCGGCGGCGGTGCGCAACAACGGCGGCGGCCACTGGAACCACAGCCAGTTCTGGACGGTGATGGCACCGCCGGGCCAGGGGGGCGCCCCGTCTGAGGCGCTGCTGGCGGCGATCAACGCCAGCTTCGGGTCGCTGGAGGCGATGCAAACCCAGTTCAGCCAGGCGGCGGCGGCCCGCTTCGGATCGGGGTGGGCCTGGCTGATCCGCCGGGCCGATGGATCGCTGGCGATCACCACCACCGCCAACCAGGACAACCCGCTGATGGACCTGCCGGAGGTGGAGCCGGGCACGCCGTTGCTGGGGCTCGACGTGTGGGAGCACGCCTACTACCTCAAGCACCAGAACCGCCGCCCCGACTACATCAGCGCCTGGTGGGGCGTGGTGAACTGGGAGGAGGTCAACCGCCGTTTCGCCGCCAGCGCATGACCGGCAACCTGCAGGCCATTGGCTTCCTGTTCACCTGGGTGCTGGGCTGGGGCATCGGCGGCTCGCTGATCGATGCGGGCCTGATCAACGCCGGCGTGTATTCGCTGGAGGGGGGCCAGCTGGGCACCGCCATCACCTTCATCCTCTGGAGCCTGCTCTGGGGCGGCGGTGGCGTGTGGCTCTACCGCTATTGGACGCGCACCGACGGCACGCCGCCTCAGACGTAGCGACCGGGGTACTCGCCGGGGTGATCGATGCGGGTCACCCGCACCCCCGAGGCGCTCTGGCCGTTGAAGCGCAGGATGTCGCTGCCGGACACGGCATAGCCCATGTCTTGGGCGAGCAGGGCCACCTCATCGGCGGTGATGGCATCCACCAGCCGTTGCTTCAGCGCCGGATCCCGTTGCACCGCCGCCAGAAACCGTTGCAACTGCTCCCGCGACACAGCCCACCGGCTTACCGCTGGAGGCTAACCAGCCGGGAACTGAGCACCAGCCACAGCACGATCATCACCACTGCTTCGGGGGCCATGGCAGAGGAAGCGGCTATCCCCGCTTTAGGCACGCCATGGGGCCAGGCCATGAGCAGTGCTACTCAAGCCACCCCACACCAAGACCAGTACATTTGCACCAGTTGCCGATGGGTCTTGGCGTCGCTGCGCTTTCTGGCGGTGCGGGTGGGGGATCTGGTGGTGGTGGAGGGGCCCCTCGGCCCACCGGAGGATTGGTGGGTGGGCCAGGTGATCCACGCCGAAGGCGGGGCCCGCTGCCAGGCCAACTCGCTGTTTCAGATCGCCTGTGTGGACAGCGGCGTGATCCGCACCGTCAACGCCGACGCCGTGCTCGACATCCTGCAGGCTGGAGAGCGGGATGACTCAGGAGCGCTCCAGGCGCCGCACAATCACCCCCATCAACAGCAGGGATCCGGCCAGGGCCACCAGCAGGGCAATCGTCATGGCGGGGTGTCACAGCAGCGGCGATTCTGACCCGCCAACCGGCCCGCAGCTGGTGTTCGTGTACGGCACGTTGATGCGGGGCATGGCCAACCACCGGCAGCTGGCGGGGTTGGCCTGCCAGGGCACCGCCGAACTGGCTGGTTTCGCCCTCTACGACCTGGGCCCCTTCCCCATGGCGATCGCCAGCGGCGATCCGCAGCAGCGGTTGCACGGGGAGCTCTACGCCGTGCCGCCGGCGCAGCTGCAGGCCCTCGATCGCTTTGAGGGGGCACCGCGCCTCTACCAGCGCCAGCGGCACCGCCTGGCGGATGGCCGCAGCGTGTGGCTCTACGTGGGGCAGCCGCGGCAGGTGCGCCATGTGCAGCGGATCGCCGACGGCCGTTGGATCAAACCGCCACCAACCAACGGCCCCCCAGGGCCAGCGCCAGCGCCAGGGCCGACGCACTGAGCCAGGCCGAGCGCCGGTTGGCCAGCAGGCGCCGCAGCAGCACCACCGCCCAGCTCCAGCCCAGCAGCACCACGGCGCTCTGGCAGAAGCCGATCACATGCGGATCGGCGCTCCAGGCGGGCAGCGCCAGATCACCAAGGCCCTCACCCACGCTCACCGGCAACAGCAGGCCCAGGTGCCGCGCCAGCAGCAATCCCCACACCAGGGGCAGCAGGCCGTAGAGGGTGCGGCGCAGCCGCGCGGCACTGAAGAACGGGCGCGCCGCCAGAAACAGCGCCGACGGCAACGCCAGGGCCAGGGCCGCAAACGCCAACCGCGGCAGCAGCGGCCCCTCCACCAGGCTGGCGGGCGCCAGCGACCACCAGCCCAGCAGCCGCTGCCAATGGTGCAGGCAGACATCCCCCGCCAACACCAGCAGCAGCCCCGGCTCCGCCGCCGGCACCTCCATCTCCCGCTGCAGATCCGCCGCCGGCGGCCGCAGGGCCAGCTGCACGGAGCGGTGCGGGCAAGCCTGGGCGCAGGTGAGGCAGAGCACGCAGTTGCGGTTGTCACTCAGGTGGGCCGGGTGGGTGCCCAGCGGGCAGCCGGCGGTGGCCAGGCCCTCGCCGTCGGCGGGGCCACCCTTGAAGCAGGCGTAGGTGCTGCAACTGCCGCTGCAGGTGCCCACCTGGGCGCGCAACTCCAGGATCGAGAGCTTGGCGAACAGGCCGTTCATGCCCCCCACCGGGCAGAGGTAGCGGCACCAGAACCGCTTTTCAAACCGCAGCGAGCCGATCACCGCGCCGGCGGTGATCAGCAGCAGCAGGCAACTGCTCAGCCAGGCGGTGTTCTGGAGGTTCCACACCTCCTCCCACAGCAGGATGGCGGCGAAGCCGGCCGCCAGCAGCGGTGAGGCCCAGTCGTCGCTGTTGCCCCGCGGCCAGCGCGGCGGGCTCCAGCCCAGCCAGCGGGCGCAGCGCTGCACGATCTCGCCCCACACCATGAACGGGCAGATGGAGCACCACAGCCGCCCCACCAGGGGGAAGCCCAGCAGGATCAGCGGCCACCACCAGGCCCAGAACAGATTCAGGGCGCCGTTGTGGGCGCGGTCCTGCGGGCCGAGCCACAGCCACAGGTTCACCGCCACAAACAGCCAGCTCACCAGGCCGAACAGCAACCCGTTCCAGAGCCATGGCGCCCGCATCCACTCCCGCAGCTGAGGCTTCCAGCGCCAGATGTCGAAGCGGTAGCGCTGTTGCCGCGGTTCGGTCCAGAACACATCCTCCGGCAGCACCGCCGGCCACGCGCCCGTGCCCCCCTCCTGGCGGCGCATCTGCTGCAACGCCCGGTAAATCAGCGTTTCCAGCTCCCGCAGGTTGTTGGGGAAGTCGTAGCTCTGCAGCCGCTTCACCACCGCCTCCGGCACCACCGGCGGCCGGGGCCAACCCAGCTTGCGGCTGCGTTGGCGCACGCCGTAGCGCAGCCATTCGCCGAGGTCCTGGCGGCGCACCCGCAGCGGCGGCACGCGGATCAGGGTGCAGCTGCGGTCGAACTGGGGCACCGCCGCCTCGCTGGTGAGGAACAGCCGCCCGCCGAAGCGACGCTCCTCCGCAACGCCGGAGCCGTTGGGGCGCCAGCGGCCGTCGCGGGCCAGCTGCAGCAGGCGGGGCATCAGGGCCGCCGGCACCTGATCGAGCTTGTCGATCAACAGAGCCCCATCCCCCAGCAATTGCAGCAGCGGCGGCTGGTCGTCGCCGTTGCCGCCGAACAGCTCAGCGCCATCGGGCCGCAGCAGGGCCCCATCCAGGCGCACCATCAACTGCTGGCGGGCCGGCGATCCGAAATGGATCAACGCCGCCAGGTTGTCTTTCTCCAGGCCGGGTTCGCCGCTGATCAGCACCGGCCGGGCCTCGGCATCGCAGGAGGCCTCCCGCACCGCCTCCCGCAGGGTGCGGGCATAGCGGCTGCTGCCCAGCACCCCCCGGCGGGCACGGCCCACCAGCAGCGGCGCCAACCGCAGCAGATCGGCGTTGTCGAGGCTCGGGCGCGGGGTCAATCGGGCGGCCACCAACCCCTCCAGTGTGGCCTCAGCCGCCGATACTGGCGGGCACATCCCCCGCAGCCGTCACCGCAGCGCCATGTCCCTCAGCCTTTACGGCGGAGCCCGCTCCCGCGCCTCCATGCCCCGCTGGTACATGGAGGAGAAGGGCATCCCCTACCGCTGGGTGCTGCTCGACATGGAGGCCGGCGAGCACCGCCAGGAGCCGTTCACCCAGATCAACCCCTTCGGCAAGGTGCCGGCGTTGGTGGATGAGGATCCGGCCCTGCCCGGCGGCCGGCTGCAGCTGTTTGAAAGCGGCGCGATCCTGCTGTATCTGGCGGAGCGCCATGGCGGCGAATGCCAAACCGCCGCCGAGCGGGCCCTGGCCCAGCAATGGGTGCTGTTCGCCAACGCCACCCTGGCCACGGCGCTGTTCGTGCCCGCCAACCGCGAGCGCGAATTCCCGCGGCTGATGGAGGTGCTCGATGGGCGCCTCAGCGCCGGCCCCCTGCTGGGCGGAGCCTGGAGCGTTGCCGATTGCGCCGTGAACGCCTACCTGGCCTACCTGCCGATCTTCTTCCCCCAGATCGACCTCAGCCCCTACCCCCACGTGCAGGCCACCATCGCCGCCACCCAGCAGCGGCCGGCCTACCAAACGGTGATGGGCGGCCGTTGACCCAGACCGCGTTGACGCAGGTCGACTGGCACGGCCATGGCCTGCAGCTGCTGCCGCAGCGGGCCCTGTGGGATCCGCAGCAGCGCCTGCTGCTGCTGGCGGACCTGCACCTGGGCAAGGCGGAGAGTTTTCAGGCCAGCGGTGTGCCCCTGCCCAGCGATGGCGACCTCGACAACCTCAACCGCCTGCTGGATCTGGCAACCCGGCTTCGCCCGGCCGCGGTGGTGGTGCTCGGCGATCTGATCCACGGCCCCCTGGGCCTCACCGCCGAGCTGCGCCAGAAGCTGGCGGCCCTGCCGGCGCTGCTGGGCTGCCCCCTGCGGCTGGTGGGCGGCAACCACGAGCGGGGCAGCTGGATCGAAGGGCTTGTGCCGGAGCCCCCCCAGCAAGCCGGGCCCCTGTGGCTCAGCCACGACCCCAGCGCCCCGCCGCAGCCCGGCCTGCTCAACGTGTGCGGCCACCTGCATCCGGTGGCCCTGCTGGGCCAGGGGGCCGATCGCCTGCGGCTGCCGTGCTTCGCCCTCGACCGCCGCCAGGGGCGCCTGCTGCTGCCGGCCTTCGGCAGCCTCACCGGCGGCCACCCCTGCCCCGCCGGCCTGCAGCGCTGGGGCATTGCCGATGGCCAGGTGCTGCCGCTGCCCTGAGCGGCGGGAACGCAGCGGAAGGCCCGTAGATTTGAGGCGTCTGGCTGCAGACCCTGGAGACCGCCGCGCCGCCACCGCCAGCCAGCCTGGAATCGCCGCCGCCGCCGCCGCGCCCGCTCTGGCGGCGCAAACGCTGGCTCACGATCGGCGTGCCCCTGGGGCTGCTGGCCTTCCTGGTGGCCATCGCCCCGCCCCTGCCCGAGCAGCGGCGCCCCGGCGCCGGCGATCCGCCGGTGGAGGGCATGGCCTTCCGCTACCGGCCCGACGACGAGGCCTATGCCCTCGACCTCGACCCGCGCAAGGTGCGAATCGACCTGCTGGAAGGCTGGGACCGTGAGCAGGACGCCTTCCGCGACAGCGCCGCGCTGGCCTACGTGTCGGGCCCGATGTACGAGCGGCATGTCAACGCCAGCGGCCGCGAAATCACCATCCCCCTGGGGGATCTGAAGCTCGGCTCCCGCATCTGGCGGGGCCGCAACCGCACCGCCGCGCGCCAGCGGGCCTTCATCGGCATCCGCCACGACGGCCGCGTGGATTTCGGCTACGGCGAACTGACGCCCCAGCGGGCCGCCCTCTACGACACCTTCATCGGCGGGCTGCACAGCGTTTACAACGACCTCGAATCGCCCCCGCCCCAATACCGCGGCGCCTACAGCATTTCGATGGGGCAGCAGATCCGCTACTACCTGCCCCGCATCCGCATGGTGATGGGCCTGCGGGGGGATGGGCGGCTGGAGGTGCTGATGAGCCGCGATGGCCTCACCCTGGAGCAAACCAAGGCCCTGGCGCGCCAGCGGGGCCTGCGCACCGCCTACCTGCCGGACCACGCCTCCAAGAGCCGTTTCATCATCCCCGGCGTGAAGGGCTTCAGCCAGGAGGACGCCAACTGGATCAGCGGCGGTGCCACCTCCTTCGTGCACGTGCCCTACATGCTGCGGCTGAGCGAACGGGCGGTGCCGCTGCGGGGCGATCTGCTCAGCAGCCTGGCGCCCCGATCCGGCTTGCGCCGCTGCGGCAATCCCCTCGAGTGCGGCCAGACCCTGGGGGGCCAACTGGTGGACCGCGCCCTGGCCGGCTTCAACCGCCTGATGGAGCAGGGGGTGGAGCCCCTGGCGCGCCTGATCTGGGCGCCGCGGGGCCAGGGCAATCCGCAACGCAACCCCCAGCGCTCCCCCCTGCGGGAGCCGCCGATCACCGCCGATCCCATGGCGCTGCGGGAGCTGCAGGAGCAGCTGCAGAACAGCCCCACCGATGCGCTTACGGCGCCCCTGGCGCCGGACCTGCCGCCGCCGCTGCTGCTGCAGGAGGGCCAGCAGCTGCCCGCCGATCCCGACGCCACCCTGGCGGAACCGGCACCCCTGCCCGCCCTGCCCGGGGCTGAGGCCGGCGCCATCGGCGATCCCAATCCGGCGCCGCGGCAACCGGCGGGCGGACCGCCGCCGCCGCCCCAGTTGCCACCGCCCTAAGCCGCGCCCTAGCCGGCGGCCGCCAGGGCCCGCACCACATCACCGCGGGTGAGCACACCCACGGGGCGGCGCTCGCCATCCAGCACAAACAGGCGCTGGGTGCTGCGGTCGTGCAGTTGGCGGGCGGCCGCCGGCAGGGGGGTGTCGCCCCCGCAGCTGTGGGGGTTGTGGCTCATCACATCGCCCACGGTGCTGCCCAGCACCTGGTGCACCTGCTTGTCCCACTGCAGCGGGTTGCGCAGGTAGATCACCGAATCGAGCAGCAACACGTAGGGGCCGGCGTCAAAGCCGCCCTCGCGCACCATCAGGTCTTGCTCGGTGAGTTCCCCCACCAGGGCGCCGGACTCATCCACCACCGCCAGGGCGCTGATGTGGTGCTCGCTCAGCTGTTGCACCGCCTCCTGCAGGGGGGTGCTGGCCTGCACCGCGCGCACCGGTGCGCTCATCACATCAGCAACGCGGCGGTCGACGACCATGGCAGGCTCGGGGCTGGCGCCATTGTGACCCGCCATGTCCGCCCAACGATCCCGCCGCCTGGCGGACGGCCTCACCGTGGGCCGGGCCGTGCTGGGGCTGCCCCTGATCCTGGCCCTGGTGGCCGGCCAGGCGGCGGTGGCCTGGTGGCTGCTGCTGCTCGGCGGCCTCAGTGATGCGGCCGATGGCTGGCTGGCCCGCCGCGCCGGCGGGGGTTCGGTGTGGGGGGCCCGGCTGGATCCCCTCACCGACAAGATCCTGATCAGCGCGCCGCTGCTGTGGCTCGGCGCCAACGGCGCCCTGCCGCTGTGGGCCGTGTGGCTGCTGCTGGCGCGGGAGCTGCTGATCTCCGGCTGGCGGGCCGGCCAGGGCAGCGGCGGCCCCGCCTCCTGGAGCGGCAAGGCCAAAACGATCCTGCAGTTCAGCGCCCTGCTGCTGCTGCTCTGGCCCTACCCCCTGGCCAGCGCTGCGCTGCACAGCCTGGGGTGGCTGCTGTTCTGGCCGTCGCTGCTGCTGGCCCTGAGTTCGGCCTGGGGCTACCTGCGCCGGGGTTAAATCAGCGCCGCATCGCCGCTGAAATCGGGGCTGGTGGGCATGCGCAGGGCGTAGTCGTTGGTGTAGCTGTCCTCCAGGGCCGCCTCCACGCTGTAGCGGGGTGTCCAGGCCAATTCCCGCTGCACCCGCTGCACGTCGGTGAGGAAATGGGCCAGGCGCAGGGGGAAGGCCTTGCGCGCCTTCTTGTCGAGGCCGGAGGGATCGAAGCTGCGGATCTCCACGCTGGCGGGATCCTTGCCGCAGGCGCGGGCCGCCGCCTCCACCAGGCCGCGGAAGGTGATGCCCTGCACGCTGCTGCAGTTGTAGATGCGGTTGGCGGCGGCATCGACGCCGATGCTCAGGGCCATGGCGGTGGCCAGGTCGTTCACATGGCCGAGCTGGGTGATGGTGCTGCCATCGCCGGGCAACGGCACCGGCCGGCCGTGCACGATGCGATCGAAGAACCAGCTCTCCACGGGGTTGTAGTTGCCGGCGCCCACGATGTAGGTGGGGCGGAAGCTGGTGAACGGGATCTTCTCCGCCAGCAGCCAGGCCTCGGTGTCGAGCTTGCCGCTGTGGCGGCTCTGGGGGTCGGTGGGGGAGGTTTCGCCCAGGGGCCAGAGGGTGCTGTCGGCGTAGACGCCGGCGGAGCTCACGTACACAAACCGGTGGCTGGGGGCACCGGTGATCTCCAGCACGCCGCGGCTGTCCTCGAGGGTGCGGCCGGAGCTGTCGACGATCACGTCGAAGCTGCGCCCCGCCAGGGCCGCCAGCCCCTCGGCGGTGGAGCGGTCGCCGCAGAGGTGCTCCACCCCGGCGGGCACGGGGTTCTTGCCGCGGGTGAACAGGGTGAGGGCGTGGCCCTCCGCCAGCAGCTGCGCCACCAGCGGTTTGCCCACAAACCGGGTTCCCCCCATCACCAGGATCTTCACGGCGGCATGCCTCGAACTGGCGGCCATTCAAGCCGCCGGCACCGCGCAGCCGGCACCGCCACACTGAGCCCAACCGCCATCACCCCATGGGGCACTTCACCGAGCTGCTGCGGTCGTTGAACAACCTCAAGCTGCTGGCGGCCATCGGCCGCAGCGGCGGGGATCTCAGCAGCATTGCCGACCTGGTCGACAACTTCCTCGACAGCCCCCAGATGGCCGACTGCGTGCGGCGGTTCCGGGCCCTGCCCGGCGGCGCCGAGCTGATGGATGGCCGCTACCCGCCCCTCCAACCCGACATCGAGGCCCTGCGCCAGCTGCCCAAAGGCAGCCTCGGCCAGCGCTACGCCGAGCTGATCACCAGCCTCGGCTACGACCCTGAGTTTTTCCGCCCCCGGCCGGTGAGCAGCGAAGCCCAGTGGCTCACCCAACGCATCGCCACCACCCACGACATCCACCACGTGGTGAGCGGCTTCGGCACCGGCCCCCAGGGGGAGACCGGCGTGCTGGCGATCACCGCCACCCAGATCGGCTTCCCCGCCTACGTGCTGCTCACCAGTGCCGCCGGGCTGGCCAGCTTCCGCTTCCAGCTGGAGCGCTTCGAGGGCATCAGCACCGCCATCGGCCACGGCCAGGCCATCGCCCGCCAGGCCCACTGCCTGGCCCTGACCCGCTGGGAGGAGGGGTGGGACAAGCCGATCAGCCAATGGCGCCAGGAGCTCGGCATCAACGACCCCGCCGAGCACGAGCCCTACGGCCTGGCGGCCCAACTGCCGTGAGCGCCAAGCTGCCGCTGCGCTGGACGGCGCAGTCCGCCAGCCTCGGCCGCAGCGGCGGCTACCGCCATTTCCAGCTGCTCGGCGAGCAGGGCAAGGGGGCGGAGCGGGCCGCGCGGCTGGAGGCGGTGCTCAACCGGGGCCACCGCCTGCTGGTGCCGCTGCGGGAGCTGCGCGACCGCAGCCTCTGGCAGCCTGGCTGGCAGTCGTTGCGCCGGCCGGCCGCCATGCAGATCATCCCCGCCATCGACCTGCTGGATGGCCACTGCGTGCGGCTCCACCAGGGCGATTACGACCAGGTGACCCGCTTCAGCGACGACCCCGTGGCCCAGGCCCTCGCCTGGCAGGCGCAGGGGGCCGAGCGGCTGCACCTGGTGGACCTGGACGGCGCCCGCTCCGGCCAACCGATCAACGACCAGGCGGTGAAGGCGATCACCGC
>JBEBCX010000047.1:0-8221 GCA_041157425.1 Cyanobacteriota bacterium
CGGTTTGCCCCAGGGGGTGACAGGGCCGGAGCGACCGATCGGAGCGCGACCCTCGCCACCACCGTGGGGGTGATCGCAGGGGTTCATCACGCTGCCTCGCACCTGCGGGCGACGACCCAGCCAGCGGCGACGACCGGCCTTACCCAGGCTGGTGTTGCGCACTTCGGAGTTGCCCACTTCACCGAGGGTGGCGTAGCACTCACGGCGCACCAGGCGCACCTCGGTGGAGGGCAGCTTGAGGGCGACGTAGTCGCCTTCCTTGGCCATCACCTGGGCGCTGGCACCGGCGGTGCGCACCATCTGACCGCCGCGGCCGGCGTACAGCTCCACGCAGTGGACGCTGGAGCCGAGGGGGATGGCGGAGAGGGGCAGGGCGTTGCCGTTCTCGATCGGGGCCTCAGGGCCCGACACCACGGTGGAGCCCACGGCCACCCCGGCCGGAGCCAGGATGTAGCGCTTCTCGCCGTCGGCGTAGAAGAGCAGCGCCAGGCGGGCGTTGCGATGGGGGTCGTAGTGGATGGCCGCCACCTTCGCCGTCACGCCGTGCTTGTCACGACGGAAATCGACGATGCGGTAGAGGCGCTTGTGGCCACCGCCGCGATGGCGGCAGGTGATCACACCGCGGTTGTTGCGGCCCTTGCGGCGGTGCTTGGCCACCACCAGACCCCGCTCCCGCTTACGGCCGGTGATCTCGCTGAAGTCGGTGACCACCAGCGTGCGGGTGCCGGGGGTGTTGGGCCTGTAATTACGAATTGCCATGACGTGTCAGACCCCTCAGGACTCAGGGAACAGCTGGATGGCGTTGCCCTCGGCGAGACGCACCACGGCTTTCTTCACCTGGGCGCGCTTGCCGGCAAAGCGACCCACCCGCCGGGAGCGGCGGGGCGGGTTCATGGTGCTCACCCCGACGACCTTGACGTCGAACAGCGATTCGACGGCCGCCTTGATCTCGGGCTTGGCAGCCCGGTGGTCCACCTCGAAGGTGTACTGATTGAGCTTGAGGGCGCGGGTGGCCTTCTCGGTGATCAGCGGCCGACGGATCACATCCGCCAGACGGCCCTTGAAGCGCTCAGTCATCGCCGTAGACCTCCTGAATCTTCGCGAGTGCTTCCTCGCTCACCACCAGAGCGTTGGCGTGGAGCAGATCGAACACGTTGAGCTGATCAGCGGCGATCAGCTTCACCTTCTCGAGGTTGCGCACCGACTTGCGCACCACCTCGCTGGGGGCATCGAGCACCACCAGCACCTTGGCGCCATCGGCGATGCCGAAGCGGCCCAGGGCAGCGGTGATTTCCTTGGTCTTGGGGGTGTCCAGACCAGAGGCAAACCCCTTCACCACGGTGATGTCCGCCAGGCGGCTCATCAGGGCGGTGCGCAGCGCCAGACGGCGCTCCTTGCGGTTCATCGCCAGGGTGTAGGTGCGGGGCTTGGGCCCGAACACCACGCCACCACCGGGACGCAGGGGGGTGCGGATCGAACCCTGACGGGCGCGACCGGTGCCCTTTTGCTTGTAGGGCTTGCGGCCACCACCGGCCACCTCGGCGCGGGTGAGCGTGCTGGCGGTGCCCTGACGGGCGTGGGCCAGCTGACGCACCACAGCGCGGTGGATCAGATCGTTGGCGGTGGTTTCCTTGGCGACCTTCAGGTCGAGGCTGGCCTTGCCGGCCTCCTTGCCCTGCCAATCGCGAACAACACAGTTAGCCATGTCCGTTCTCCTCAGTTCGCGGCCTTGGCACCCACCCGCTTGGCGGGAAGGATGTTGAGCAGGGCGCCGGGCTTGCCGGGCACCGAGCCTTTGACCACCAGCAGGTTGCGCTCGGCATCCACCTTGAGGATGGTGAGGCCGCGGGTGGTGATCTGCTTGCCGCCGTAGCGGCCGGCCATGCGCTTGCCGGGGTACACGCGGCCGGGGGTGGTGCCGGCGCCGGTGGAACCCGGTTCGCGGTGGTTCTTGGAACCGTGGGTCATGGGGCCGCGGCTGAAGCCGTGGCGCTTCTGGTAGCCCGCGAAACCACGACCAATGGTGTCGCCGCTCACATCGACCTTCTGGCCCTCCTCGAAGGCGGACACGGTGATGGCACCACCCAGCTCCAGGCCGTCGACGGAGTCGACGCGGTATTCCTTGAGGTGGCGCAGGAGCTCATCGCCGGACTTGGCCAGGTGGCCCTTGGCCGGCTTGTTGACGAGCTTGTCGCGGATGTCACCGAAGCCCAGCTGAACGGCGGTGTAGCCGTCGGTGCTGTCGGTTTTGAGTTGGGTGATGCGGCAGGGGCCCGCCTCGATCACGGTGACCGGGATGGATCTGCCTTCGTCGTCGAAGAACTGGGACATGCCCAGTTTCTTCCCAAGAATGCCGATGGACATAAGGAGAAGAAACGCCAGCGGGACCACCACACCCGGGGCTGAAAGCCTGAGGCGTGGCGTGGCTGAATCGCGGTGCGCAGTTGGGCCGGATCGCTGCTGCGGCACCGGACGGAGCCCGGGTGGCAGGCGGAAGATTCGGTTGGGCTAGCGGCGTCGAAACAGCGGGGCTGGGACTTGCTCCGGCCGGCTCAGGGATGCGAGATCCGCGATCGGTGGGGGGAGCAGTTTCCCGGCGGTTCAGAAGAACCACACGGGCCCGGGAAGGTCGCCACCACTGGCGACCTTGTGCAATGCGCTGGAGGCCCGGCTAGCGGACGGGCACAGGTTGCAATTGCACAGTCGTCGATGGTACCCCACGGCCCTTCCCCCTCCCCCAATGCCGGAGCCTGCTGCCAGACTTCCCGCAGCATTGCTCCACCCCATGCCCCTGCTGCTCACCGGCCGCGGTTTCCGCCAGGAGCTGGAGCGGGCCGGGGCCCTGGCGCTCTATGCCCCGCTGGAGGGCGGCGCTGAAACCCGCCTGCTGCGCCGGTTGCGGGCGGCCGGCTACCGGGCCCAGATCAACTCCGCCCGCGGCCTGGGGGATCCGGAGGCGTTCCTGCTGCAGCAGCACGGCGTGCGTCCCCCCCACCTGGGGCACCAGAGCGTCGGCCGCGGCGCCGCCGTGGGTGAGGTGCAGATGGCCTGCCCCCAGCTGGGGCATCTGTTTGATGGCAGCAACGCACCGGTGGTGCTGTGGCTGCTGGAGGGGCAGGTGCTCTCCCAAGCCGAGCTGGCCTCCCTGCTGGAGCTCACCCGCCGGGAGCCCCGCCTCAAGATCGTGGTGGAGCTGGGGGGATCGCGGAGTCTGCGCTGGCAACCCCTCGCCAGCGTGCTCGCCCAGGCGGCTTGAGCCGGGCCGAGGCGGCGCTGGCCGCCGGCCGCTGGGTGAAGTTGATCTGCGGCGCCAGCAACCAGGATCTGGCCGCCATCGAAGACCTTTGCGCCCTCTACAGCCTGGCGGGGGTGCACTGCATTGATGTGGCCGCCGACGCCGCCGTGGCCGCCGCCGCCCGGCGGGGCATTGCCTGGGCCGTGGGGCGCGGGGCCGACGCCCCATGGCTGATGGTGAGCCTGAGCGATGGCGAGGACCCCCATTTCCGCAAGGCCCGATTCGATCCACAGCGCTGCCCGGCGGACTGCCCGCGCCCCTGCCAGCGGGTGTGCCCGGCGCTGGCCATCGGTGCCAGCGGGGGGGTGATCGCGGAGCGCTGCTACGGCTGCGGCCGTTGCCTGCCCGCCTGCCCGCTGGGGCTGATCACCGAGGCCCCCCAACTGCTCAGCCCCGAGGCGGTGCCGGAGTTGCTGGCCCGCCTGCGGCCCGACGCCGTGGAGCTGCACAGCCAGCCGGGGCGGGGGGAGGCATTCCAGCGGCGGCTGGCCCAGGTGCTGGCCAGTGGCGTGCCCCTGCGGCGCCTGGCGGTGAGCATGGGGCCCGAAGGCGGCGCCGGCCCGGTGGGGCCCGAACGGCTGGCGGCGGAGCTGTGGCAGCGGTTTGCCCCGCTGCGGCAGGCGGGGCTGCGGGTGCTCTGGCAACTGGATGGCCGCCCCATGAGCGGCGATGTGGGGGCCGGCACGGCCCATGCGGCGGTGAAGCTGCTGCGGGCGGTTCGGCCCTGGGCACCGCCGGGGCCGCTGCAGCTGGCGGGGGGCACCAACGCCAGCAGCCTGGGGCTGCTGCACCCGGGCGACGGGGCCGCCGGGGTGGCCTTTGGCGGCATGGCCCGCCGCCTGCTGCAGCCGCTGTTGCAACAGGCGGAGCTGCGGGGCAGCCCGCTGCGCGAACAGGACGACCTCTGGCGGCAGGCCCTGCCCCTGGCCCAGGGGTTGGTCCAGCCATGGCTGCGGCGTTGATGGCTAGAACGCCTGTGCAGCCCATCACGCCGGAGCCGGGGGGATCCCCAGGGGCTCCAGCCCAGGCCATGGAGCCCACCGCCATCACCCACCAACGGATCACCGACGACCTGGATCGGTTGCTGGAGGTGCTGCCCGCCGCGGTGCGCCAGGCGCTGCAGGCCCCGGCGGCCCGGGAGCAGTTGCTGGAGGTGGTGCTCGATCTGGGGCGCGTGCCGGAGGCCCGCTACCCCGGCCGGGCGGTGGCCCTGGGGGAGGCGGTGGTGGAGCGCAGCGACCTGGAGGCCGTGGTGCAGCGGCTCGGGGCCTTCGGCGGCGACAACCGCGCCGGCATTGAACGCACCCTGCACCGCATCAGCGCCATCCGCAACCGCACCGGCGCAGTGGTGGGGCTCACCTGCCGGGTGGGCCGGGCCGTGTTCGGCACCGTGGCCATGGTGCGCGATCTCATGGATACGGGCCAATCGCTGCTGTTGATGGGCCGACCAGGCGTGGGCAAGACCACCGCCCTGCGGGAGATCGCCCGGGTGCTGGCCGACGACCTCGGCAAACGGGTGGTGGTGATCGACACCAGCAACGAAATCGCCGGCGATGGCGACATCCCCCACCCGGCCATCGGCCGGGCCCGGCGCATGCAGGTGGCCCGGCCCGAACTGCAGCACCAGGTGATGATCGAAGCGGTGGAAAACCACATGCCGGAGGTCATCGTGATCGATGAAATCGGCACCGAACTGGAGGCCCAGGCGGCCCGCACCATCGCCGAACGCGGCGTGATGCTGGTGGCCACAGCCCACGGCAACGAACTGGCCAACCTGGTGAAGAACCCCACCCTCAGCGACCTGGTGGGGGGGATCGAGTCGGTGACCCTCGGCGATGAGGAGGCCCGCCGGCGCCGCAGCCAGAAAACGGTGCTGGAGCGGGCGGCGGAACCCACCTTCCCGTTGGCGGTGGAGATGCACAGCCGCCACCGTTGGTCGGTGCACCGCGATGTGGCCCGCACCGTGGATCTGCTGCTGCGGGGCCAACTGCCGAGGCCGCAGGTGCGTGAACTCGATGGCGATGGGCGCCTGCAGCTGCGCGAGGCCAGCGAAGCCCCGGCCGCCGAGGCTCCGCGGCGCCCGCGGCTGGCGAACCGGCCGGCGCACCTGGCCGCCGTTCCCCTCGCCGCTGCCCCCCTCGCCGCCGTTCCCCTGCCCGACCCAACCGCCCCCGCGGCTGCCAGCAGCGGCCACACCCCCGGTGGGCCGGCCCCAGCCCAGGCCCTGCGGGTGTTCTGCGCCGGGGTGAGCGAAGCCCTGGCGGAGCAAGCCATCCGCAGCCGCCGGCTGGCGGTGCAACTCAGCGATGCGGTGGAGGAGGCCGATGCGGTGCTGGCGGTGCGCCAGCAGCTGGGGCGCGAACCGCAGGTGCGCCGCAGCGCCCAGGCCGCTGCGGTGCCGATTCTGGTGATCAAGGCCGACACCCTGCCCCAGATCCTGCGGGGCCTGGAGCGGCTGCTGCAGCGGCGCGACCCGGACGGGCCCGCCGCCGACCCCAACGGAGCGGCGGCCGGCCCCGGCGATGACGAGCTGGAGGCCCTGGAGGAGTGCCGGCTGGCGGTGGAGCAGTTGGTGTTGCCCCAAGGGCAACCGGTGGAGCTGCTGCCCCGCAGCCCGCGGGTGCGGCAGCTGCAGGCGGAACTGGCCGCCCACTACCAGTTGGCCACGGCGGAGTTCGGCAGCGGCGGCCAACAGCGGCTGCGCATCTTCCCGCGCTGAGCGTCGGCAGGGCGAGGGGGGATGCCGCCCGATTGACGAAGGTCGACCCGCTGTGGGTAACTATCTGGGTGCTCACGGATCGACGCTTCGGCGCCCGTTCCAGGCAGCGCGTTGGGCCGTCGCCAAGTGGTAAGGCAGCGGGTTTTGGTCCCGCCATTCCTAGGTTCGAATCCTAGCGGCCCAGTTTTTTCATCCCCTCCGCCCCCACCGGCATGGCAGCGCCTCTGCTGGTGTTCGACTTCGACGGCGTGCTGGTGGACGGCATGGCCGAGTACTGGTGGAGCGCCCGCCGCTCGGCCCTGGCCCTGCGGCCCGCGTGCCAGCTCAGCCCCGAGGCGCCGCCGGGCTTCCGGCTGCTGCGGCCCCTGATTCACAAGGGCTGGGAGATGGTGCTGGCGGCCCTGGAGCTGTCGCGGCCCGACCTCGATCTACCCGGCTACCTCAGCGACTATGCCGGCCACACCCAAGCCGCCCTGGAGCGCTGGCAGCTGCAGCCACAGCGGCTGCAGCGCTGCCTGGAGGACCTGCGCCGCGACGCCATCCGCCAGGACCCCGAGGCCTGGCTGGCCTTGCACCGGCCTTACCCGGGGGTGTGCGAGCGGCTCACCGCACTGGCGGCCGAGGGCAGCGACTGGCTGGTGCTCACCACCAAAGGGGGCCGCTTCGCCCAACAGCTGCTCGAGGCCTATGGGCTGAAGCCCCTGGCGGTCTACGGGCATGAGCAGGGCAGCAAACCCGAGGTGCTGCTGCGGCTCAGCGCCGAGCGCCCCGAGCCGCTGTGGTTTGTGGAGGACCGGCGCCCCACCCTGGAAACCGTGGGCCACACCGCCGGTCTTGAGGCGGTGCGCTGCTTCCTGGTGGCGTGGGGGTACCTGGGGCCGGGCGACAGCGAAGCCCTGCCCAGGGGCATCACCCTGCTGAGCGCGAGCCAATTCGCCAGGCCCTTGGCGGAGTGGCCCTGAGCCGCTAGGGTACGCCTGTACTACAACCCGGGCGTTCCGGCGGAACACCTGGCGCCTGCGGTGGCACTTCTTTGTGGAAGGTCGCCGAGGATGGCTCCGGGTTCACCGGTCTGTCCGCACCGCGGCCTGCTTCAACAGCCTCCATTCCTCAGCCTTCGCAGACATGCCTGCCGACGACAAAACCACCGACACCCGGGCCAGCCGCAGCACCAACACAGGCGCCAGCGCCGCCGGCAACCAAGAGCGCGACAAGGCCCTGGGCCTGGTGCTCAACCAAATCGAGCGCAACTTCGGCAAGGGCTCGATCATGCGCCTGGGTGACGCCTCCCGCATGCGGGTGGAAACCAGCCCCACCGGAGCCCTCACCCTCGACCTGGCCCTCGGCGGCGGCTACCCCAAGGGCCGCGTGGTGGAGATCTACGGCCCGGAGAGTTCCGGCAAAACCACCCTCACCCTGCACGCCATCGCCGAGGTGCAGCGCCGCGGCGGCGTGGCCGCCTTTGTGGATGCGGAACACGCCCTCGATCCGGTGTACGCCGCCGCCCTGGGGGTCGACATTGAAAACCTGCTGGTGTCCCAGCCCGACACGGGCGAAATGGCCCTGGAGATCGTCGACCAGCTGGTGCGCTCCGCCGCGGTGGACATCGTGGTGGTCGACTCCGTGGCCGCCCTGACGCCGCGGGCCGAGATCGAAGGAGAAATGGGTGATCTGGCGGTGGGCAGCCAAGCCCGCCTGATGAGCCAGGCGATGCGCAAGATCACCGGCAACATCGGCAAGTCGGGCTGCACGGTGATCTTCCTCAACCAGCTGCGCCTGAAAATCGGTGTCACCTACGGCAATCCGGAAACCACCACCGGCGGCAACGCGCTCAAGTTCTATGCGTCGGTGCGGCTCGACATCCGCCGCATCCAGACCCTCAAGCGCGGCACGGAGGAATACGGCATCCGGGCCAAGGTGAAGGTGGCCAAAAACAAAGTGGCTCCGCCCTTCCGCATTGCCGAATTCGACATCCTGTTCGGCCGGGGCATCAGCACCCTGGGCTGCCTGTTGGATCTGGCGGAGGAAAACAGCGTGGTGGTGCGCAAGGGCGCCTGGTACAGCTACGAGGGCGACAACATCGGCCAGGGCCGCGACAACACGATTGCCTGGCTCGAGCAAAACCCCGAGCAGAAGGAGCGCATCGAGCTGCAGGTGCGCCAGAAGCTGAGCGAAACCAGCGATTCGCTCAAGCCGGTGGCGGCCGC
>JBEBCX010000048.1:0-8190 GCA_041157425.1 Cyanobacteriota bacterium
GCCCTCTCCGGGCGGGTGGTGAGCAGCGGCCTGGCGGGGGGCTATGGCCTGGCGGTGGAGGTGGAGCACCAGCGCCCCCTGCGCCGCAGCCTCTACGGGCACCTCTCGGAGCTGTTCGTGCGCACCGGCGACTGGGTGCGCCAAGGGGAGGTGATCGGCCGGGTGGGCAGCACGGGGTTGAGCACCGGCCCGCACCTGCACTTCGAGCTGCGGCAGCCCGCCGCCGGTGGCTGGGTGGCGGTGGACCCCGGCGAGTTTGACGCCGGCTCCGGCCTGCAGGGGGGCGATGCCATCGCCCTGTTGATGGGTCAGCTGCTGGAGAGCCTCGAGCGCCCCCGGGTGCCCCGCGGCTAGAGCTGCGAGCCGGCGCCGCTCTCCACCAGGCGCCCGTCGTGGAAGTGCACGATGCGCTCGGCCCGGGCGGCCACATCGTGCTCGTGGGTCACCAGCAGGATCGTCATGCCCTGCTCCCGGTGCAGCTCGTCGAACAGGTCGAGCACCTCGGCGGTGGTGCGGGAGTCGAGGGCGCCGGTGGGTTCATCCGCCAGCAGCAGGTGGGGTTGGTTGATGATCGCCCGCGCCACCGCCACCCGTTGCTGCTGGCCGCCGGAGAGTTGGTTGGGTTTGTTGTGCAGGCGGGTGCCGAGCCCCACCCGCTCCAGGGCCGCCATGCCCTGCCGCTCCCGTTGCTCCGCCGGCACGCCGGCGTAGACCATCGGCAGCATCACGTTTTCCAGGGCGGTGAGCTCCTGCAGCAGGTGGAACTGCTGGAACACAAAGCCCAGCTCCCGGTTGCGCAGGTCGGCGAGCTGGTCGTCGTTGAGCTGCTCCACGGCGGTGCCATTGAGCCGGTAGCTGCCGCTGCTGGGGCGATCCAGGCAGCCCAGGATGTTCATGGCGGTGCTCTTGCCGGAGCCGGAGGTGCCCATCACCGCCAGATACTCCCCCTGGTTCACGTTCAGGCAGAGGTCATCGAGGGCGGTGACGGCCGTGTCACCACTGCCGTACACCTTGCGCACGTGCTCCAGCTCGGCCACCAGCACCCCGGAGCCGGCCATCAGCCGATGGCCAGACCGCTGGCCGCCAGGGCCTTCTGCAGCATCGGGGTGCCGGCCACCGCACCGTTGGCCCAGCCGAACAGGGGATTGGAGAGGATGCCGCCCACGGCGGTCACCACCACGCAGGTCACCAGGGCCGCCCGCAGCGGCTGCAGGCCGGCCACGCTCCAGTTGACCTCCGGGTAGGCCTTGACCACATCGGAGGCCTCCTGGGGTTCCTTCACCACCATCATCTTGATCACCGAGATGTAGTAGTAGATCGACACCACGGAGGTGAGCAGGCCCACCACCACGAGCAGGTATTGGTGGTCGGCCCAGCCGGCGAAGAAGAGGTAGATCTTGCCGAAGAAGCCCAGCATCGGCGGGATGCCACCGAGGGAGAGCAGGCAGAGGCTGAGGCCCAGGGTGATCAGCGGATCCTTCTGGTAGAGCCCGGCGTAATCGGAGATGCGGTCGCTGCCGGTGCGCAGCGAGAACAGGATGATGCAGGCGAAGGCCCCCAGGTTCATGAACAGGTAGGCCGCCATGTAGAGCACCATGGCGGCGTAGCCGTCCTCGGTGCCGCACACCAGGCCGATCATCACGAAGCCCGCCTGGCCGATGGAGCTGTAGGCCAGCATCCGCTTCATGGAGGTCTGGGCCAGGGCCACCACGTTGCCCAGCACCATGCTCAGGATCGCCAGCACGGTGAACAGCAGCTTCCACTGGGCCTCGAAGGGCTCAAAACAGCCCACCAGAATCCGCAGCGCCAGGGCAAAGCCCGCGGCCTTGGAGCCCACCGACAGGAACGCCACCACGGGGGTGGGGGAGCCTTCGTAGACGTCCGGCGTCCACTGGTGGAAGGGCACAGCCGCGATCTTGAAGGCCACCGTGGCCAGCACGAACACCAGCGCCAGCGCCGCCACGGGTGAGGCGCTCGATTGCAGCGCCAGGGCCACCGCATCGAGGCCGGTGCTGCCGCCGGTGAGGCCGTAGAGCAGCGAGGCGCCGTAAAGGAACACCGCGGCCGCGGCGGAGCCCACCAGCAGGTATTTGAGGGCCGCTTCGGAGCTGCGGGCGTCGCGCTTCATGTAGCCCGACAGCAGGTAGCTGGCCACCGAGAGGGTTTCCAGCGACACGAAGATGCTCACCAGGTCGGTGGAGCCGCAGAGCAGCATGGCCCCGAGGGTGGCGGCCAGCAGGATCGAGGCGTATTCGCCCACCGGCGTGCCGGCCCGCTCCACGTAGCGCCAGCTGATCAGCAGCGACAGCAGGGTGGAGGCGGCCACCACCGCCCGGAAGGCGATGGCCAGGTTGTCCGCCAGGAAGGCCCCCAGGAAGGAGGGCTCCAGCGGGGCGCTGTTCCATTGCAGAGCCAGGAGCCCCAGGGCCGTTCCCAGGCCGGCGTAGGAGAACACCGGCACCCAGCGGGCCGCGGCCCGTTCACCGGCCAGGTCCACCAGCAGGCAGGCCAGCATGGCCAGCAGCACCGCACCTTCGGGGGCGATGGCCCCGGCGTTCAGCTGCAGGGAGGTGATCGCACTCACCGCAGGGGCGGCTGCGTTGCCGAGATCGGCCGCGGCCAAAAGAGAGAGCACAGCTGGTCAGTGTCGCCCGTTGGCTCGGACTGTAGCCGCGTTGCCCCCGGGATTTGGGCGCCGCGGCCAGGGGTTGACCGACGGTGCGATAAAGAAGGAAGCGGTTTTCCGCCTGCCTGTGGCGCACACCCTCGTCATCGTCGAGAGCCCCACCAAGGCCCGCACCATCCGCGGGTTCCTGCCGAAGGACTTCCGGGTGGAGGCCTCGATGGGCCACGTGCGCGACCTGCCCAACAACGCCAGCGAGATCCCCGCGGCGCACAAGGGCGAGAAGTGGGCCAACCTCGGCGTCAACACCGCCAACAACTTCGAGCCCCTCTACGTGGTGCCGAAGGACAAGAAAAAGGTGGTCAAGGAGCTCAAAGATGCCCTCAAGGGGGCCGACCGCCTGCTGCTGGCGACGGACGAAGACCGGGAAGGCGAATCGATCAGTTGGCACCTGCTGCAGCTGCTGCAGCCGAAGGTGCCGGTGAAGCGGATGGTGTTCCACGAGATCACCAAGGAGGCCATCGGCCGCGCCCTGGAGCAGACCCGCGAGCTCGACATGGAGCTGGTGCATGCCCAGGAGACGCGCCGAATCCTGGATCGCCTGGTGGGCTACACCCTGTCGCCCCTGCTGTGGAAGAAGGTGGCCTGGGGCCTCTCCGCCGGCCGCGTGCAGTCGGTGGCGGTGCGGCTGCTGGTGCAGCGGGAGCGGGCCCGGCGCGCCTTCAGGAGCGGCAGCTACTGGGATCTCAAGGCCCAGCTGCAGCAGGCCGGCGCCAGCTTCGACGCCAAGCTGGTCCAGCTCAAGGGGGAGCGGATCGCGGGTGGGTCCGACTTCGACGAGAGCACCGGCGCCCTCAAGGCCGGCAGCACGGTGCGGCTGCTGAGCGAAGCCGAGGCCCGCAGCCTGCGGGAGGCGGTGTTGTCGGCCCCCTGGCGGGTGGCGGCGGTGGAGGAAAAGCCCAGCGTGCGCAAGCCGGTGGCCCCGTTCACCACCAGCACCCTGCAGCAGGAGGCCAACCGCAAGCTGCGGCTCTCGGCCCGCGAAACGATGCGCACCGCCCAGGGGCTCTACGAGCGCGGCTTCATCACCTACATGCGCACCGATTCGGTGCACCTCAGCGATCAGGCCATCAATGCCGCCCGCAGCTGCGTGCAGGCCAAGTACGGCCAGCCCTACCTGAGCCCGTCGCCGCGCCAGTTCTCCACCAAGGCCCGCAACGCCCAGGAGGCCCACGAGGCGATTCGCCCCGCCGGCGAGAGTTTCCGCGACCCCAGTGCCACGGGGCTGGATGGCCGCGATCTGGCCCTCTACGAGCTGATCTGGAAGCGCACCGTGGCCTCCCAGATGGCCGACGCCAAGCTCACCATGCTCAGCGTCGATCTGGAGGTGGATGGCGGCAGCTTGGGCCCCGCCCAGTTCCGCTCCAGCGGCAAGCGCATTGATTTCCCCGGCTTCTTCCGCGCCTACGTGGAGGGCAGCGATGACCCCGATGCGGCCCTGGAGGGCCAGGAGGTGCTGCTGCCCGCCCTCAAGGCAGGGGACCAACCCAGCTGCGCCGAGGTGGAGGCCCTGGGCCACCAGACCCAGCCCCCCGCCCGCTACAGCGAAGCGGCCCTGGTGAAGATGCTGGAGAAGGAGGGCATCGGCCGCCCCTCCACCTACGCCTCGATCATCGGCACGATCGTCGACCGGGGCTACGCCACCCTCCAGAACAACGCCCTCACCCCCAGCTTCACGGCCTTCGCCGTGACCGCCCTGCTGGAGGAGCACTTCCCCGACCTGGTGGACACGGGCTTCACCGCCCGCATGGAGAACAGCCTCGACGAGATCTCCACCGGCAAGGAGCAATGGCTGCCCTACCTGGAGGCCTTCTTCAAGGGCGACAACGGCCTGGAAACCCAGGTGGCCCAGCGGGAGGGCGACATCGACCCCGGCGCCTCCCGCACGGTGGAGCTGGAGGGCCTGCCCTGCGTGGTGCGGATCGGCCGTTTCGGCGCCTACCTGGAAACCAAGCGGGTGGCCGATGACGGCAGCGAAGAGCTGCTCAAGGCCACCCTGCCCCAGGAGATCACCCCCGCGGATCTGGATGCCGACCGCGCCGAGCTGATCCTCAAGCAGAAGGCCGACGGCCCCGAATCCCTCGGGGAAGACCCGGAAACCGGCGAGCTGGTGTACCTGCTGTTCGGCCAGTACGGCCCCTACGTGCAGCGGGGTCAGGTGAGCGACGACAACCCCAAACCGAAGCGTGCCTCGTTGCCCAAGGGGGCCAAGCCCGAGGAGCTGAGCCTCGAGGATGCCCTGGGCCTGTTGCGCCTGCCCCGCCACCTGGGGGAACACCCGGATGGGGGCAAGATCGAGGCGGGCTTGGGCCGGTTCGGCCCCTACGTGGTGCACCACAAGGGCAAAGGGGAGAAGGACTACCGCTCCCTAAAGGCCGACGACGATGTGCTGATGGTGGGCCTGAGCCGGGCGGTGGAGCTGCTGGCCCAGCCCAAGCGTGGCCGCGGCGGCCGCACGGCCCTCAAGGACCTCGGCACGCCGGAGGGCGGCGACGAGGCGATCCAGGTGTTCGATGGCCCCTATGGGCAGTACGTGAAGCAGGGCAAGGTCAACGCGTCCCTGCCGGAGGGCGTCACCGCCGACACCATCACCCTGGAGCAGGCGGTGGAGCTGTTGGCCGCCAAGGCCGCCAGCGGCAAGGGCAAGGGCCGCAAACCGGCCGCGGCCGGTGCCCGCAAGCCGGCGGCCGCCAAGGCGCCGAAGGCCGCCGCCAAGAAGGCCCCCGCCACCACCAAATCCGGTCGGCTGCGGGCCAGCGCCGTGCGCATCATCCGCGCCGCCGATAGCTGATGCCGCGGAAGCCGATGCCGCGGAACCTGCTGAGCCGAACGCTGCTGCCCCTGCTGCCCGTGGTGGCCTTGGCCGGTTGCAGCGGCACCCCCTTCGGCGATCAGCTCTCCCGCAGCTTCTCCACCCCGCAGGCCGCCCCCCCCGCCCCGCGGCCTGCGGCGCCCGCGGCGGCCCCCGGCAAGCCAGCCGGCATTGCCGCCGCCAAGCCCAAACCCACCGCTCCGGTGGGGGCCGCCGCGCCGGCGACCAATCCTTCGCGGCCGCTGCGGGCGGTGCCATCGGCCACGCCGGCCCCCTACCGGGTCACCATCAAGCTGCCGGCCGCCGACCCCGCCGCCCCGGCTGAGCGCGTCACCGAGGCCCTGCGGGCCGCCGGGGTGAGCTTTGAGGTGGAAACGATTGAGCGGGTCAAGCCGGGTGGTGACGGCTACGGCACGCCGCAGCGCAGCGCGGCACCCCCGCCGCGATGAGCCTGTCGCGCCGGCAGGCCCGCCAGCTCACGGACACCGCCTACCTGGCGGCGGCCACGGCCCTGCTGTGGGTGGGGCTCTATTACCTGCCGGTGGGCGGCGCCCTGTTTCGCCTGGCCCTGCCCCTGCCCCTGGCGCTGCTGCAGCTGCGCCACAACGGCCGCTGCGCCGTGGAGGGCGTCACGGTGACGGCCCTGTTGCTGGTGGCCTTGATGGGGCCGATCCGCGGCCCCCTGGTGCTGTTCCCCTATGGCCTGCTGGCCCTCTGGCTCGGCTGGTGCTGGCGCCGCCGCCTGAGCTGGTGGCTGAGCTGGGGGGTGGGCCTGTTGATCGGCGCCGCCGGCTTTCTGGTGCGGGTGGCGGTGCTCTCGGTGCTGCTGGGGGAAAACCTCTGGGTGGTGATCACCACCGCCGCGGCCCAGCTGTTGGAGCGGCTGGCGGGGCTGTTGCAATTGGGCGGTGGCCCCGACCTGCTGCAGGTGCAGCTGATGGCCCTGGCGCTGGTGCTGCTGCAAAACCTGATCTACGTGTTGGCGCTGCACGCGGTGGCGCTGTGGATCTTTGCCCGCCTGCAGAGCCCGATCAGCGATCCACCGGCGCTGCTGCGGCCCCTGCTGGCCCTCGATCCACTTTGAACCTGCGGCGGCTCAGCGGCGATCCCGCCCTGGCGGATCGCTGGTGTGCGCGCCTGCGGCGTCCCTGGCTGGAGGCGAACCTGCCCCTGCCGCAGGTGGTGCTGGTGTTGGCCGGCACGGACACCGCCGCCGTGCCGGGCATCTCCGCCGCCGGGGCCACCCCCGCCGCCCGCCAGCGCACGGCCGCCGCCGATGCCGAGCTGTTGCTGCTGGGCCCCGATCAGCCGCGGCCCCACGCCCTGCCGCCGCTGCCGGCGGGGGTCAGCCCCGCCCTGATCGCCCATGTGGTGGTGCGGGAGTTGGGCCTGGATCCCCTGGTGGTGGACCTGGGGGTGCCCGTGGCGCCGGCGGTGCCCCACCTGCGCTGCGGCCAGGGGCCGGCCCGCTGCCTGAGCGGCGGTGCGGCGATGGATCCGCAACGGGTGGCGCAGCTGTTGGCCCGGGGCCGCCGCTGGGGTGAGCGCCTGGCGGCGGCGGGGGTGCCGCTGCTGCTGGCGGAATGCGTGCCCGGCGGCACCACCACCGCCCAGGCGGTGCTGCAGGGGCTGGGGGTGGAGGCGGCTGGCCTGGTGAGCGGCAGCCTGCGGGAGCCGGCCCATGGCCTCAAGGCGGAGTTGGTGGCGCGGGGCCTGGCGGCGGCGCAGCTCGGCCCCGATCCCGCCCCGGAGGCGGTGCTGGCGGCGGTGGGTGACCCCATGCAGGCCCTGGTGGCGGGGGTGCTGCTCGGGGCGGCGGCGGCGCCGTTGCCGGTGCTGCTGGCGGGCGGCAGCCAGATGGCGGCGGTGTTGGCCCTGGCCCTGGCCCTGGCGCCGGCCGATCACCGCCCCGCCCTGCTGGCCCAGGCGGCCCTCGGCACCACCGCCTGGGTGGCGGGGGAGGCCAGCAGCGATTTGGCTCTGTTGCTGGAGCGGATCGCCGGTCGCTGGGGCCAGGCGCCCTTGGCCTTCGCCTGCGGTCTGCGGTTCAGCGCCTGCACCACCCCGGAGCTGTTGGCCTACGAGCAGGGCTACGTGAAGGAGGGGGTGGGGGCCGGCGGTCTTGCCCTGCTGTGGGAGTTGAGTGGCCGCAGCCCCCAGCGGCTGGCCCAGGCCTGCGAGCGGGCCTGCGCCGGGCTGCGTTCCTAGGGTCGGCGGGATGGAACACCGAGCCGTGCTGAGCCGCCGCCGCCTGTTGCAGCTCTCCGCCGGCGGTGGGGCCCTGCTGGGGGCGGCCGCCCTCGGCGCCTGCCGCGGCCTGGGGGGTGCGGCGCCGCAGCTGCTGCTGGTGCGTGGGCAGCTGCCGGCGGCCTGGAGCAAGGCCCTGCCCGAGCCCTGGCGCGCCCGGCCCTTTGAAAGCCCCGAAGCGCTGCTTCAGGCCAGCGCCAGCCCCCAGCCGGTGCCCACCCTTCTGGCCCTGGGGGACGGCTGGGCCCAGCGCTTGCCACCGGCGCGGCTGCACCCCCTGGCGGTGGAGGGGTTGCTGCGGGAGCTCGATCCCCTGGCGGCGGCCCCCAGCCGCCTGTTCGCCCCGCCCGGCGCCCCCACCGTGGCCTTCCCCTGGGCCTTCGGCACCTGGGTGCTGCTGCTGCGCAACCGCCCCGACCTGCTGCGCCGCCGTTCCCAGGGGTGGTCG
>JBEBCX010000049.1:0-12466 GCA_041157425.1 Cyanobacteriota bacterium
GCGAGGAACTTCCTCGTAATGGCTGAATTCCATCGAGAAGATACCCCGACCCTGGGTCATGGATCGGAGCTGGGTGGCGTAGCCGAACATCTCGGCCAGAGGGACCTTGGATTGGACCTTGGATTGTCCGTCTTCGACGGACTGACCCTCAACCTGGCCGCGCCGGGAGGAGAGGTCGCCGATGATGGATCCGAGGTAATCCTCGGGCACCTCGACCTCCACCTTCATCATCGGCTCAAGCAGCACAGGATTGCACTTCTTGACGCCGTCTTTGAAGGCCATGGAGCCGGCGATCTTGAACGCCATCTCCGAGGAGTCCACATCATGGTAGGACCCGTCCACCATGGTGACCTTCACATCGATCATGGGGAACCCTGCAATCACGCCGGATTGGCAGGTTTCTTTCATGCCGGCTTCCGCCGGGCCGATGTACTCCTTGGGCACGACACCGCCAACGATTTTGTTGACGAACTCGAACCCTGAACCCGGCTCGCCGGGCTCCATTTCGATCACCACGTGGCCGTATTGGCCCTTGCCACCGGTCTGACGGGCGAACTTGCCCTCACCCTTGGCACTGCCGCGAATGGTTTCGCGGTAGGACACCTGAGGGGCACCGATGTTGGCTTCCACCTTGAACTCCCGCAGCATGCGGTCCACCAGGATTTCCAGGTGGAGCTCGCCCATGCCGGCGATCACGGTTTGGCTGGTTTCCGGATCCGTGCGAACCCGGAAGGTGGGGTCTTCTTCAGACAGCGACTGCAGCGCCTTGGAGAGCTTCTCCATGTCGCCTTTGGTCTTGGGCTCCACGGCCACCGAGATCACGGGCTCGGGGATGTAGAGCGATTCCAGGATGATCGGATCGGAATCGACGCACAGGGTGTCGCCGGTGGTGGTGTCCTTCAGACCCAGCACGGCGCCGAGGTCGCCGGCCCGCAGCTCATCCACCTCCTCGCGATCGTCGGCCTTGAGCACGATCAGGCGCGAGATGCGCTCCTTCTTGTCCTTGGTGGAGTTGAGCACGTAGCTGCCCTTCTGCAGCACGCCGGAGTAGATGCGCACAAAGGTGAGCTTGCCGAAGGGGTCGGCCATCACCTTGAACGCCAGGGCGCTGAAGGGGGCGCTGTCTTCGGCGGGGCGCACGGCCTCTTCGCCGTTGGGCAGCACACCCTGGATCGGGGGCACATCCACCGGAGCGGGGAGGTAATCCACCACCGCATCCAGCAGCAGCTGGACGCCCTTGTTCTTGAAGGCGGAACCGCACAGCATCGGCACCAAGCCGTGCTTGAGCACCCCTTCGCGGATGCCCTTGCGCAGCTGCTCCTCGCTCAGTTCACCGGTTTCCAGGAACTGCTCGATCAGCTCCTCATCGGTTTCAGCGATGGTTTCCATCAGCTTGGCGCGCCACTCGGCGGCCTCATCGGCCATGGAAGCCGGGATCTCGGTTTCTTCGATGTCCTTGCCGAGCTCATCTTTGTAGATGAAGGCGCGGTTTTTCACCAGATCGATGATGCCGCTGAGCTCGCCCTCGGCGCCGATCGGCAGCTGGATCGGGGCGGCGTTGGCCTTGAGGCGGTCTTTGATCTGGCCGTAGACCTTGAGGAAGTCGGCGCCGGTGCGGTCCATCTTGTTGACGAACACCATGCGCGGCACGTTGTAGCGGTCGGCCTGACGCCACACGGTTTCCGACTGGGGCTGCACACCGCCCACGGCACAGAACACGGCGATCACACCGTCCAGCACCCGCATGGAGCGCTCCACCTCAATGGTGAAGTCCACGTGGCCGGGGGTGTCGATGATGTTGATGCGGTGGTCGCGCCAGCTGGTGGAGATGGCGGCCGCGGTGATCGTGATGCCCCGCTCGCGCTCCTGGGCCATCCAGTCGGTCACGGCGGCGCCGTCGTGCACCTCACCGATTTTGTGCACCACACCGGAATAGAACAGGATCCGTTCCGTGGTGGTGGTTTTGCCGGCATCGATGTGAGCGGCGATACCAATATTTCTGACGCGTTCTAGGGGATAGGCGCGAGCCACGGGGCAGGTCTCCGGAGGGTGTAATCGACAAAAAAGCGGGCGTCAGTCTACAAGTCGGTCTTGGCCGACCCGGGCTGAAGCGGGGCCCGCCCTGGGCCCCGGGTGAACCGCCTCAGTAGCGGTAGTGGGCGAAGGCCTTGTTGGCCTCGGCCATCTTGTGGGTTTCTTCCCGCTTGCGAACGGCGCTGCCGGCCTCGTTGGCGGCATCCATCAGTTCGCCGGCCAGCTTCTGGGCCATGCTGCGGCCGTTGCGGGCGCGGGAGAAGTTCACCAGCCAGCGCAGGGCCATGGCGGTGCCCCGCTCCTGGCGCACTTCCATGGGCACCTGGTAGGTGGCACCGCCGACGCGGCGGGCACGCACCTCCACCAGGGGGGTGGCGTTCTTGACGGCGGTTTCGAACACTTCCAGGGGGTCCGCACCGGTGCGGTCACCGATCAGCGAAAACGCATCCGACAGGATCCGCTGGGCGGTGGACTTCTTGCCGTGCTTCATCAGCCGGGCCACGATCATCGAGGCCAGACGGCTGTTGAACTGGGGATCCGGCAGAACCGGGCGCTTCTCAGCGGCGTTGCGGCGGGACATAAACCTGGGGTGCGGGTGTCAGGAAGAAAGGGAGGGGATCAGCGGATCAATCCTTCGGGGTCTTGGCGCCGTACTTGGAGCGCGACTGGCGGCGATCCTTCACACCGGCGGTGTCGAGCGTGCCGCGGATGATGTGGTAGCGGACACCGGGCAGATCCTTCACACGGCCGCCGCGGATCATCACCACGGAGTGCTCCTGCAGGTTGTGGCCGATGCCGGGGATGTAAGCCGTGACTTCGAAACCGGAGGTCAGGCGCACACGGGCCACCTTGCGCAGAGCCGAGTTGGGCTTCTTCGGGGTGGAGGTGTACACGCGGGTGCAGACACCACGGCGCTCAGGGCAGGCGCGCAGGGCGGGCGACTTGGTCTTGCGGGTAAGGCGCTGCCGCTCGCTGCGGATCAGCTGCTGAATCGTGGGCATCGAGGGCCGATGGGTTTCGAGAGTCGTCGCTGCATGGCCCAGGGCCAATGCGGGTCGGCAGGCCGACCGTTTTCGACAATCCGCCACATTACTTTGTCGCCGGCACCCCATCCGCGAGGGGCTCGGGAGCGGGGCTGAAGGAGGCGCCGCAGGCGCAGATGCGCAGCGGTTGTTGGCTGCGGATCAAGAAGCCACCGCCGCTGAGGTCGCCGCGGTAATCCAGCTCCAGGGCCGCCAGCCGCTCGCCCTGGTCGCCCGGGGCAAACAGGGTGATGCCGTCGGCGCGGGCCACCGGGTCACCGGCCAGCCGCCCCGGGCGGATGCGGATCACCCAGCGCTCGCACTGCCCGTCCACCAGGTCGAGGTGCATCATCCCGGGGGTGCCCGCCACGGCGGCCTGGCGCCCCAGCTCGGCGGCGGCGGCGGCCGTCAGTTGCAGGCCATGGCCCTTGGGCATCGGGAGATCACAGGCGTGCCGCCCAGTTTGTCAGGGCTGCGGCTGGCGCGGCACCAACCCCAGGCCGTTGTGCACCGCCGCCGCCACGCCCCGGCCCATCACCGTTTGCACGTCGGCCACCACCAGGCCGGTGGAGCTGCCGCCATCGAGGTTGAGGGCATCCACCAGCCCCAGCTGCCGCAGCACCTGGGCGGTCTCCCAGAGGGTGGGGCCGGGTCCGTTGACCCCCTGCAGGGTGATCAGCCACAGCTGGCGGCCATCGCTGCCCACCACCGTGCGCGGGGCCCCCTGGTGCAGGAAGCCCGGCGTGAAGCCTTCGGCGCCGCCATTGAGCACCACCCGCCCGTTCTGCAGCAGCAGGGGGCCGCCCCCCATCACGTGGGGCTTGAGCCCCAGGGGGCTGCTGGCGCGGCTGCGCAGGCTGAGGGCCTCGCCGCTCTGCCAGGGCACCGCCATTCCCCCGCGCGCCACGATCAGCAGATCACCCGCCACCAGCGGCACACCGCCGTCGAGTTCGCCCAGCTCGTAGCGGCGTTCCACCCGGCCGCTGCGCACGAGCACCCCCATCTCGGTGCCGGTGATCGGTTGGTAGCGGGGGCCCCAGTCGGCGGTGTAGCGGGCCAGCCCCTTCTGCACATAACCGCTGTTCACGCTGCCGATCGGCCAGCGCTGCCGCTGCTCGTCCTCCACACTCTCCTCGAGGCTGAGCCGGTCGAACTGGGGCAGCTCCCCTGGGCTCCAGCCGATGGCGCCGCGGTTGAGGATCGGCCCAGAGAGCCAGCGCCCCTGGTGGCGCATCGCCCCCAGCGGCAGGCGGTTGACGCGGTTGAAGTAGCCGCCGTTGATGGCGATCAGCGCCTGCCCCTGGCGGGCCAGTTGGTTGAGGCTGCTCAACCCCTGCATCCCCGATGGGCGCTTGAGGGGACGCAGCTCCAGCGGCACCTGGCGCGGGTCGAGCTGCACGCTGTGGAGCAGCAGCTGCTGGTCGCCGTGGCGCACGATCTGCCGCTGCAGCTGCAGCCCCTGTTGCTGCAGTGCCAGCAGCCGCGGATCCCGCTGGGGGCGCGCGGGCTCATTGGCGTTCTCGCCCGGCTCCGCGGGGAGGTCGAGCACCAGCCGCCAGGGGGAGGCCAGGCTGAGGCGCCGGGCCTCCGGGGCCCGCAGGCTGAGCCAGCCGTCGGTGTCGTTGGGGTCGAGCCCCAGCTGGCGCAGCTGCATCCGTTGCTCGGCCGTGCTGCGGATCGCCAGCTGCAGGCGGCCATCGCCGCTGCGCACCAGGGCCGGAGTCGCCAGGTCGAGCACCACCCGCCGCTGCCCGAGCCCCTGGTCGCGGCTGCGCACCGCCAGCAGCTCCGCCGCCGGCAGCTGCAGCTCCAAGGTGCCCTGGCGCACCTGGATGCGCACCCCCAAGGCCCGCAGCAGCCGGCCGGTGGGCACGGCCACTTCGTCGTCGAGGCTGCGCTGCTGGTCAGGGGGCACCAGCACCCGCACGCCGAACCACTCCAGCTCCAGGCCCTCGGCGCCGGCGGGGCTGCGGTTCACCCCCAGTTGGCCATCGAGCACCTCCAGCGGCAGCCAGAGCTCCCCCCGCTCAATGCGCCAGCGGGCCCGTTGGCGCCAGCCGTTGATCTCGAGCCAGTCCCCCTGGCCCGGGGCCAGGGGCGCCTGCCGACTGGCTGGCTGGATGCGGGCCGGTGGGGCCGCCGGCTCCAGGGCTGGGGGCGGCACCAGCGGAATCCCGGGCAGCAGCGCCACCAGCGCTGGCAGGGGTGCCATGGGTCCAGCGCCGCAGGTGGCGCCACGGTAGCGGCGTTGCCCAGGGCGGATCGAACGCCCCAGCTTTTAGGATCGTCGTTTGGCAGCGCGGCCCTGCGGCCGGGCGAGTTAGGCCATCAGCCTGTGCATCCTGCGGGCTTTCAGCGGCTGAGCCAGCTGCTGAAACCGGGGCATGGCCAGGCCAGAGGGGGCGGCGCCATGGCGCTGACCCCGCTCCACTCCGTACTTCAGTTCAGGTTGTCGCCGGGTTATGTCGCTGTTCTCTCGCCCTGAATGGCCCCATCGCGACACCCCGGCCCCGGCGGCCGTGGCCGGCGAGAAGGATGCCTGTGGGGTGGGTTTTCTGGCCAGCCTCAAGGGTGAGGCCAGCCACTGGCTGCTGCAGCAGGCCCTGCGGGGCCTTGATTGCATGGAGCACCGCGGCGGTTGCGGCGGCGACGGCGACTCCGGCGACGGTGCCGGTGTGCTCTGCGGCATCCCTTGGAGCTTCCTCGAGGCGGTGTGGCCTGCGGCGGCAGCCCACAGCAGCGGCCCCCGCGGCCTGGGGATGGCCTTTCTGCCGGCCGATGCCCAGCGGCGCGACCAGGCCCGCCAGTTTTGTGACCAGGAGGCCGAGCGTCTGGGCCTGCGCAGCCTGGGCTGGCGCCCGGTGCCCGTGGACGCGGCGGTGCTGGGGCCCCTGGCCCGCGGCACGGCCCCGGTGATCGAGCAGTGGTTGCTGGCGGCCGATTGCGAGGGCGATGCCCTTGAGGCCCTGCTGTTCCGCCTGCGCCGCCGCTGCGGCGACCGCGCCCGCGAGGTGTGGGGGGCCGGCCCCGGCGACCTGTATTTCGCCTCCCTCAGCGGCCGCACCGTTGTCTACAAGGGGATGGTGCGCTCGGAGGTGCTCTCCTCCTTCTATGGCGACCTGCGTGATGCGCGCTTCGCCGTGAGCTTTGCGGTGTACCACCGCCGCTTCAGCACCAACACCCTGCCCCGTTGGCCCCTGGCGCAGCCGATGCGGCTGCTGGGCCACAACGGCGAGATCAACACCCTGCTGGGCAACCTCAACTGGGCCCGCGCCGCCGAGGCGGAGCTCGATGCGGTGTGGGGCGCCGCCGCCGCGGACCTCAAGCCGGTGGTGAACCCGGCCTTCAGCGACTCCGCCAACCTTGACGCCACCCTGGAGCTGCTGGTGCGCAGCGGCCGTCCGATCACCGAAAGCCTGCTGACGCTGGTGCCGGAGGCCTTCCGCGACCAGCCCGAGCTCGAGGACAAACCGGCCATCCAGGCCTTCTACGAGTATTCCGCCTGCACCCAGGAGCCCTGGGACGGCCCGGCCCTGCTGGTGTTTGCCGACGGCCGCAGCGTGGGGGCCACCCTCGATCGCAACGGCCTGCGCCCCGCCCGCTACTGCATCACCAGCGATGGCGTGGTGGTGATGGGCTCGGAAACCGGGGTGGTGGAGCTCGAGGAGAGCCGCATCATCGAGAAGGGCCGCCTCGGCCCCGGTCAGATGCTGGCGGTGGATCTCGAACAGGGGCGGCTGCTGCGCAACTGGGAGGTGAAGCAGGAGGTGGCCCAGCGCCATCCCTATGGCCAGTGGCTGGCGGAGCACCGCCGCAGCCTCGGCGCCCAACCCTGGGCCCAGCAGCGCCAGCTGGGGGATCTGGAGCTGCTGCAGCTGCAGACGGCCTACGGCTTCACCGCCGAGGACTTCGACCTCGTGATCGAGGACATGGCCGGCGCCGCCAAGGAGCCCACCTACTGCATGGGGGATGACATCCCCCTGGCGGTGCTCTCCGACAAGCCCCACCTGCTCTACGACTACTTCAAGCAACGCTTCGCCCAGGTCACCAACCCGCCGATCGATCCCCTGCGGGAAAAGCTGGTGATGAGCCTGGAAATGCATCTCGGCAAGCGCCGCTCGCCGCTGCGCCCCCAGGCCGATGCCGCCGCGGTGCTGCACCTCAGCAGCCCGATCCTCAACGAAGCGGAGCTGGCTGCCGTGGCCCAGCAGGGCCTGGCCTGCAGCACCCTCTCCACCCTGATGCCGATCACGGCCGGCCCCGCAGGCCTGGAGGCGGCCCTGGCGGAGCTGAAGGCGGCGGCCGAAGCCGCCGTGCGCGCCGGGGGCCAGATCCTGGTGCTCTCCGACCGCACCAATGCCCAGGGCCAGCCCTGCGGCCTCAACGCCACCACCACCTACATCCCGCCGCTGCTGGCGGTGGGGGCGGTGCACCACCACCTGCTCAACCTTGGCCTGCGCCTGCAAACCTCCCTGGTGGTGGACACGGCCCAGTGCTGGAGCACCCACCATCTGGCCTGCCTGATCGGCTACGGCGCCAGTGCCGTCTGCCCCTGGCTCACCTGGGAAACGGCCCGCCACTGGCTGGCGCAGCCCAAGGTGCAGACCAACATCGAGCGCGGCAAGCTGCCGGCCCTGACCCCCGACCTGGTGCAGGCCAACGTGCGCAAGGCCCTTGAGGATGGCCTGCGCAAGATCCTCTCCAAGATCGGCATCTCGCTGCTGGCCAGCTACCACGGCGCCCAGATCTTTGAGGCCATCGGCATTGGTGCCGATCTGATCGAGCTGGCCTTCAAGGGCACCACCAGCCGTGTGGCCGGCCTCAGCCTGCGGGAGCTCGCCAACGAAACCCTCAGCTTCCACACCAAAGCCTTCCCCGAGCTCAACCGCAGCAAGCTCGAGTTCATGGGCTTCGTGCAGTACCGCACCGGCGGTGAGTACCACCTCAACAGCCCGGAGATGGCCAAGGCCCTGCATGCCGCCGTGGAGGCCGGGCCCCGGCTACGACCATTTCTCCACCTACAAAACCCTGCTCGAGAACCGCCCGGTCACGGCCCTGCGCGACCTGCTGGAGCTCAAGCCCGCCGCCACCCCCCTTCCCCTCGACCAGGTGGAGAGCGTGGAGAGCATCTGCAGCCGCTTCTGCACCGGTGGCATGAGCCTGGGGGCCCTCTCGCGGGAAGCCCATGAGGTGCTGGCCATTGCCATGAACCGCATCGGCGGCAAGAGCAACAGCGGCGAAGGCGGTGAGGATCCGGCCCGCTTCCGGGTGCTGGCGGATGTGGATGGCGAGGGCCGCTCCGCCACCCTCCCCACCCTCAATGGCCTGCGCAACGGCGACACCGCCTGCTCGGCGATCAAGCAAATCGCCTCAGGTCGTTTTGGGGTGACCCCCGAATACCTGCGCAGCGGCCAGCAGCTGGAGATCAAGGTGGCCCAGGGGGCCAAGCCCGGCGAGGGCGGTCAGCTGCCCGGCCCCAAGGTGGACCCCTACATCGCCTGGCTGCGCAACAGCAAGCCCGGTGTGGCGCTGATCTCGCCGCCGCCCCACCACGACATCTATTCGATTGAAGACCTGGCCCAGCTGATCCACGACCTCCACCAGGTGCACCCCGCCGCCAAGGTGAGCGTGAAGCTGGTGGCGGAGATCGGCATCGGCACCATTGCCGCCGGTGTGGCCAAGGCCAACGCCGATGTGATCCAGATTTCCGGCCACGACGGCGGCACCGGCGCCTCCCCCCTGAGCTCGATCAAGCACGCCGGCAGCCCCTGGGAGCTGGGCCTCACCGAGGTGCACCGCGCCCTGCTCGACAACGGCCTGCGGCAGCGGGTGTTGCTGCGCGCCGATGGCGGCCTCAAGACCGGCTGGGATGTGATCATCGCCGCCCTGCTGGGCGCCGAGGAATACGGCTTCGGCTCGATCGCGATGATCGCCGAGGGCTGCATCATGGCCCGCGTTTGCCACACCAACAATTGCCCCGTGGGGGTGGCCACCCAGAAGGAGGCCCTGCGCAAGCGCTTCACCGGCCTGCCGGAGCACGTGGTGAACTTCTTCCTGTTTGTGGCGGAGGAGGTGCGTCAGCTGCTGAGCGTGCTCGGCGTGGCGCGGCTCGAGGATCTGATCGGCCGCACCGAGCTGCTGCAGCCGCGGCCGGTGGCCCTGGCCAAAACCCAGGCCCTCGACCTCTCCTGCCTGTTGGATCCGATCCCGGCGGCGGCCGACCGCGCCTGGCTGCGGCACGACGCCGTTGCCCACGGCAATGGCGTGATCCTGGAGGATCAGCTGCTGGCCGATGGCGAGCTGCTGGCGGCCATCGATGGCCACGGCCGGCTCGCCCGCACCCTGCCGATCGTGAACACCGACCGCAGCGTCGGCGCACGCCTGGCCGGCGAACTGGCGGCCCGCCACGGCAACACCGGTTTCGGCGGCCAGCTGGATCTCACCTTTGAGGGGGCCGCCGGCCAGAGCTTTGGGGCCTTTGTGCTGCAGGGCATGAACGTGCGCCTGGTGGGCGAAGCCAACGACTACGTGGGCAAGGGCATCAACGGCGGCCGCATCACCGTGGTGCCCCCCGCCGGCGGCCACGACCCGGGTAGCCAGGTGATCCTCGGCAACACCTGCCTCTATGGCGCCACCGGCGGTGAGTTGTTCGCCCTGGGCCGCGCCGGTGAGCGCTTCGCCGTGCGCAACAGCGGTGCCCGCACCGTGGTGGAGGGTGCCGGCGACCACTGCTGCGAATACATGACCGGCGGCGTGGTGGTGGTGTTGGGCAGCACGGGCCGCAACCTGGCGGCCGGCATGACCGGCGGGGTGGCCTTCCTGCTCGATGAGGACGGCCGTCTGGCGGAGCGTGTCAACCCCGAGATCGTGGCCCTCTGCGCACTCACCACCCCCGAGCAGGAGGCCCTGCTCAAGCCGCTGCTCGAGGCTCACCTCGAGGCCACCGGCAGCGCCAAGGCCGCGGCGATCCTGGCCGACTGGCCCACCTGGAAGGGGCGCTTCCGCCTGTTGGTGCCCCCCAGCGAAAAGGCCAACCTGGGGCTGGCCGAGCGCCAGGCCGTGGCCGCCTGAGCCACCCCCCCAGGGGGCCGGTGGGGTTTGCCGCCGTTTCGGTACGGCCCTCCCCCGGCCCGGGCGGTTGGCCCCACCGCGCGGTTCGGTTGGCCGCCGTGGCGGCGCCGCAAGGGATCCATAGGGTTCCGGCAGACGCAACCCAGCGCATGCCTCCCGAATTCGCTCAGCAGATGCAACAGCTGATGGCCCGGCAGATGGCGGTGGCCTTCCTGCACCATTGCGCCCGGCTCGACGCTCCGGTGAGCCTGGTGAACAGCCGCCTCGATGCCCTCGGGGACGCCCCTGAGGCCCAGGCCCTGGAGGCGGAGTTTCTGCTGGAGCCCTAGCGCGGGTGCTGCGCCATCAGCCGCTGCACCTCGCCGGCGTGGTAGCTGCTGCGGGTGAGTGGTGTGCTCACCACCTGCAGAAAGCCCAGCTCACTCTCGCCGTGGTGGCGGAACCGTTCGAATTGCTCCGGCGTCACGAAGCGGTCCACCGCCAGATGCTTGGGGCCGGGGGAGAGGTACTGGCCGATGGTCACGATGTCGACCTGGTGTTGCCGTAGGTCGGCCAACACCGACAGCACCTCGGCATCGGTTTCCCCGAGCCCCACCATCAACCCGGATTTGGTGTACACCCGCGGCCAGCCCTGCCGCACCCGCTGCAGCAGCTCCAGCGAGCGTTCATAGATGCCCTGCGGACGCGCCTGGCGGTAGAGCCGCGGCACGGTTTCGATGTTGTGGTTGAGCACGTCCGGGGCGGCGGCCAACACCGCCGCCAGGGCGTCCCAGTTGCCGCAGAAATCGGGGATCAGCAGCTCGATCGTGGTGCGTGGCGCACGGGAGCGCACCTGCTCGATGCAGGCCACAAACTGGCTGGCGCCGCCGTCGCTGAGGTCGTCGCGGTTCACCGACGTGATCACCACGTGGTTGAGCCCCAGCCGGGCCACCGCCTCCCCCAGCCGTTGCGGTTCGGTGGGGTCGAGCGCCCGCACGCTCTTGTCGAAGTCGATGTCGCAGTAGGGGCAGGCCCGGGTGCAGCCCGGCCCCATGATCAAAAAGGTGGCGGTGCCGCTGGCGAAGCATTCGCCGATGTTGGGGCAGCTCGCCTCCTGGCAGACCGTGTTCAGTTGGAGGTCGAGCAGCAGGTCGGCCACGTCGCCGATGCGTTCCCGCTGGGGAGCCTTCACGCGCAGCCAGTCGGGTTTGAGCAAGGGGGTGATCCGGCCCGTGGGCATCCGTGGGATGTCAACTCTAGGAAGGCGGCTGACCCCCATCGCCTACACTCCGCCCATCGGGATGTAGCGCAGCTTGGTAGCGCACTTCGTTCGGGACGAAGGGGCCGCAGGTTCGAATCCTGTCATCCCGACTTTCAGCTGAGTTCAGCGCCCGGGTACCCCCGTGGGGTGACCATCCGTCCGCCCTCCACCCGGCTGCTGCTGTTGCCCACCAGCACCAGGGTGAGCATGTCCACCTGCTCCACCGGCAGCTCGCCGAGGCTGTGCAGGCTCACCATTTCTTCTTGGCGGCCGAGCTGCCGAGCCAGCACCACCGGGGTGCTGGCCGGTCGGCCCGCCAGCAGCAGCTCCTGGGCCCGGGCCAGTTGCCAATCGCGGCCGCGGGAGCGCGGGTTGTAGAGCGCCACCACGAAATCGCCGGCGGCGGCGGCCTCAAGGCGCCGCTCGATCACCTCCCAGGGGGTGAGGCGATCGCTGAGGCTGATGGTGCAGAAATCGTGCATCAGCGGGGCGCCGGCGCGGGCCGCCGCCAGCTGCAGAGCTGAGACGCCCGGGTGCACCGTGAAGCCGGGGCGATCCCCCGGCGTCAGGGCCATCCATTGCTCCAGCGCCAGGCCAGCCATGCCATAGATGCCGCTGTCGCCCGACGACACCAGGGCCACCGTGAGCCCCTGGCACGCCAGCTCCAGGGCTTCGCGGCAGCGCTGGCGCTCCTCGGTGAGGGTGCCGTCGCTGCGCACTTGATCGGGCCGCCGCAGCGGCTCCAGCAGATCGAGGTAGAGCCCGTAGCCCACCCACACGCAGCTCTGCGCCAGGGCCTGGCGCGCGTCGGGTGTGAGCAGGTCCAGGCTGCCCGGGCCGCTGCCGATCAGGTGCAGGTGCCCGCGCTGCGGGGCCCACTGCTGCTGGGCCTGGGCGATGGCCAGGGTGGCGGCGCCCTGTTCCCCCGCCTCGGCCCGGGCGATTCGTTTGGGTTGCAGCAGCCGGCTCTCGGGGCCAGCGGCCAGCAGGGCCGCCGCCTCCGCCACGCTGGCGGTGCCCAGTTCCGCCAGCACCGCGGCCGAGGGGTTGGGCACCGCCACCGCCGCCAGCTCGGTGCTGCTGAAACAGCGCAGCGGCC
>JBEBCX010000050.1:0-8033 GCA_041157425.1 Cyanobacteriota bacterium
TGGCGGGGGTGTTGCAGCTGCTGGGGGTGCTGTTGCTGGTGGGCTTGGCCCTGCTGGCCCTGCTGCTCCTGGTGGCCGGCCTGGTGCGCCTGGTGCGCGCCCTGCTGGCCCCTGCGGCCCCCACACCCGCGCCTCGGCCCGCCAAGCGCCGTTGAGGGTGAGGGCTCAGGTGTGGCCGCTCAGCCCTGGTGCAGCTGGCTGAACCACATCCCCGCCAGCTGCCACGAGCTCCACAGGAAAATCACCAGGAACACCCAGTTCAGCCAGGCAGGCCGCTTGTTGTTGTCGAAGATCATCGGCTCAACCTAGGGGCCTCGCTCCAGCGCAGCACCAGGCCATTGCCATCGGGCCCGGCCACGGTGATCACCTCCAGCCGCTGGCCACCGCGCCGGTAGTCGTAGCGGCAGAAACCGGCGCCGGTGCCGGAGCACCCGCTCAGGCTGGTGAGCCGATTGCCCGCCAGTTCCCGCTCAAAGGCCTGCAGGGTGGCGTCCCCCGCCGGTGCCCAACCCTGGGCCCGGAGCTGGGCATCGGCGGCAACGATGGGTTGGTTGGGCTTGAGCAGCAGCACCTGCGGCTGCACCCCCCGCATCGGGATGGCGAGGGCCGTCAGCAGCAGCACCAGCACGCCAACGGGCCTGACCACCGGGGCGACCGCGCAACTGCTCCGATTAGAGCAACGCTGGCGCCAGATCGGAACCGCGCTCCAGCCGGCGCTGGTCGTGGAGCTCCTCCAGCTGGTTGTACACCGCCACCAGCTGCTGGCGAATCGTTTCGGTGTTCTCCAGCTTGGCCAGGTTGAGCAGCATCAGCTCGAGCTGGGCCTTGCTGTCGATCAGCACGCGGCAGGCGCTGGTTCCGGGTTCGTAGGCCATGGGGATCGCATCAGCGGTGCCATCGAAGCGGCGGCGGCGGTGGATCAGTGTGTCGATCGCTGCTGTTCAGTCCAACGGCCCTGTTGCAGCGGCCTTAAAACTTCCTGAAGGCCCCGGCCCCGATCGGGGTGGAAAACGGAGGGGGTGGGATTCGAACCCACGGAGGCTTTCACCTCGCCGGTTTTCAAGACCGGAGCCATCAACCACTCGACCACCCCTCCAGCGGCCGGCCCTTGGGGCCAACCCCAGTTTCCCACGGGGGCAAAACGCTGCCGTGGGTCGCATAAGTCGCAAATGCGACTGCCATTCATGGTTGGAGTAGCGCGAACGACCGTTGGTCGCCGGAACCATGGCTGTGCTCTCCACCAACCTGCTGGCCCTGCGCACCCGCGAGCTGGCTGATCTGATCGAGACGCTGCCGGTGAGCCTGGCCCCGGAGCGCCACTACGACCGCTGTTGTGAGTTGCTGGAGCAGGTGGCGGTGGCCCTCGACCTGCTCACTCAGGGCACAACCGTTTGACCACTCGGCTGGCCCTGCAGCTGGCTCTGCAGCAAGGACACCGGGGCGCGGAAGCTGCCCAGCTGCTGCAGTTTGCTGCTGCCGGGCCGGTTGCTGGGGCGGTTGCTCCCGCCCACCACCAGTTCGATCTCCACCGTTTCCAGCGTGGCGGGGGCGGCGCTGGCCCCTTTCTCGGGTTTGATCACCTGCAGGGCGCCCGGGGCCCAGGGGGAGGCTGAGGCTGCAGCAGAACTGGGATCGCTGCCCTGGCGGCTGCGCACCAGGCAGCTTTTGAAGCCGCTGCCCTGGCAGAAGGCCTGCAGGCTGACGCCATCGGCGTAGGCCAGGGTGACCAGCGTGCCCGGTTGCCCGCCGAGCTTGGCGGGCCCGGCGGTGAGGCTGCAGCCCGCCCCACCCTTGAACAGGTTGCCCAGGAAGCTGCGCTGCTCGGCATCCAGCAGCTCCAGGGGCAGCCCGTAATAAAACTGCGCCGCCCCCTGGCTGTCGCGCAGGGGGTGCTCCGCCAGGCCGGCCCGGCGGCAGGCCACCGTGGGCGGAGCGGTGGTGCCGGCCTGCTCAGCCTCCGCCTGGGCTTGCACCCAAGCGGGGACCAGCAGCGTCAGCGCCAGGGCGGCGCGCAGCAGCATCGCCGGATCAGCTGGCGGGCTTGGCCAGCGGCAGCAGGCACTTGTCGGAGTCGCAACCGGCGGGGCCCGCCTCCATCAGTTCACCGCCGTCGTAGCGCTGCAGGGCCTCGAAGAAATCGTGGGTGCGGCGCCGCTCCACCACCGTGGTTTGCATCTGCTCGTAGGTGGCCTGGTCGATCGGCTCGAACGGCAGACGCGGGAAGGTGGCGTTGGCGTCGAAGCGGGCCAGCAGGGCCGCGGAGATGTAGCCCTGGCCCTGGTCGATGGCCTGGTGGATGGCATCGGCCAGGGGCTCGATCTCGTTCTCGCGGAACTCCACGGTGGCCGAGGTGTTGTGGGCGGTGTAGTGCTGCTGCACCTGCATGTAGAAGTCGAACTGGGCCATGGCGGAGAAGTTGTTGATCTCCACCGCATCGGCGCCGGGGATGTTGGCCCAGCTCACCTCGGTGGGAATCTCCACCAGCCACTCGGTGCAGCGGGGATCAAACGGATCGTCCAGCAGACGGCCCAGCTCGTCCTTGTCGCTCTGCGACGGCACGATCGAGTAGCCGTAATCCATGCAGGCCAGGGCCACCGGATCGTTCTTGCGGAAGGTGATGCGGCGGATGAAGCGCTGGGCCTTGGGGGGGTGCCAACCGGGGGAGGCACCGGTGAGCAGGCTCTTGGTGCCGGCGGGCTGCACGGTGGTGCAGCGGTTGGGGCGCCGCAGGCCGTGGCGATCGCAGTAATCCCACACCGCCTGGTTGACGATCTCCTTCCAGCGGCTCAGGTAGCCGGCCTCCTTGGCCTTGAAGGCGCGGCCCTCCTCGGTGTCGGGGCGGCCCGCTTCCCACCACTTCAGCCAGGGGGTGCCGAAGGCGTGCACGAAGAAGTCGAACAGGCCGGTGAAGCTCACGCCCACGATCGGATCCCAGGCGCGGCTCTGGCGGTAGCGCTCCACCTCAAAGCGGTGGTTGAGCAGGCAGGCCACCGCCAGGCCACCGGCGGTGAAGGCCTCCTCCTGGGCCACCAGATCGTCGGGGTCGATGCGGTTGAGGTGGATCTCCGCCAGGTTGCAGTGGAAGTCGGCGCCGAGGATCTCGCCGCAGGGGTTGAGGCCGTAGCGCCCCAGGCGGTGCTCCAGCTCCTTGGCGCTGATCTCGGGGTGGTGGGTGGTGAGCCAGCGGCCCGCCTCCTCGCGGCCCTGGTCGCAGTAGATCTCGATGAACTCAGCCCGCAGTTCCGGGGTGGGCAGCAGGTCGGCGTTGGAGCGGGCGATGGCCTCGGGGGCGAACTGGATGGCCCCTTCGCCGGATTGGAACTGCTTGGTCACCGCCTCGAGCACCGTCTCGCGGCTGGGGCGGCTGTGGAACACGCGGGTGTGGTTGGCCATCCGCAGGGCATCGCGCTCGGGGTCGATGCGCCAGTTGCCGTCGCTGTCCTGCTGCCAGAGGTTGTCCTTGGCGGTGGAGGCGGCGGTGTCGTCGGCGGCGAACTGGCGCATGCCGGCGCTGCGGCGGATGTTGCCGGCCACGATCGTCACGGCCGCCTCATCGATCAGCAGGCAGCACTCCACGGAGGTGAGCTGGCGGCCCTGGGCCTTGTTGAGGATCTGGGCCACCCGGCCGTAGAGGTCCTTGAGCTTCACGGGGTTGGCCATGCCGCCGAAGCCCTTGAGGGTTTCGCCCACCGGCCGCACGTCGGAGAGATCCACGGAGATCTCGATCGGCTGGGTGGCGTCGAAGCGCTCGTCGCTGCAGAGGTTGAGCAGCAGCTGGTAGCTGTCCACCCAGCCGCGGCGGGTGTCGCCCACCTTGATGTGCACCGACTGGCCGTCGATGCGGTGGGTGGTGTCGTCCTGGCGCTGGCCGGCGGGGGTGGCGCCGATGTCGCTCACACCGGTGATCGTGAGCCGGTTGCGCACCGCCGGCAGCTGGCTGATCAGGTGCGGCTCGATGATGGCGCCGGTGCCGCAGCCCATCATCGCCAGGTCCATCATCAGACCGAAGGCTTCCCAATCCACCAGGTTGGTGGAGGTGCAGTTGTAGGCGCCGGAGAAGTTGTGCTGCTGCTCGATCCAGGGGGTGCCGCCGATCCACAGCCAGCGGCCGGAGGGCAGGGCCTTCTGCTCACGCTGCATGCGCCGCAGCAGCTCCACCTCCTCTTGGTTCAGGTGGCCGAGCTTGCGCAGCCCCTCCAGGTTGCGTTCCGCCACCTGGTGCCAGCTCTCGCGGCCCTGGGGGGTCTTGCGGGAGTAGGTGCGGTAGAAGACCGGGTTCGCCGCCGGAGCGGTGGCGGGGAAGTCGGGCCTGGGGCCGTTGAGGGGGCTCTCAACCGAGGTCTTGGGTGTGGTGTCGGCTGTGGTGCTGGCTCCAGGAACAGACAGGGTCACAGGCGGCTGATGGCGGGGCGTGCCCGGCACCATAACGCCACTGGTGGGGTCCGCAAGCAGTCGTTGCCACCATTGACGGTGGCCGGGCTGATCTCGCCAAGATGAGCCCCCACATCCCAGCCATGGAGCGCGTTCCCGAGCCGGAATTGATGGATGGCGCCGAGCAGGCCGCCGCCTACGCCGCCGCTGATTTCAGCGCCAGCGATGGGGCGGTGATCGCGCGCCTGGGGGAGCTGTTCCCCGGGGGGCTGGGCTCGCAGGTGGTCGACCTGGGCTGCGGCCCCGGCAACATCAGCTTTCGGTTGGCGGAGCTGCGGCCCGCCCCGGCCCAGGTGCTGGCCATCGACGGCGCACCCTCGATGCTGGCCTTGGCGGCCCGGGAGCTGGAGCGCCGGCGCCAGGCGGAGCCGGAGCTGCCGCGGCGGTTGCTGTTTCGCCTCAGTTGCCTGCCGGATCCGGCCCTGCCGGGGGGCTTCAGCGCCGTGGTGAGCAACAGCCTGCTGCACCATCTCCACGATCCCGCCGTGCTGTGGGGGGCTGTGCGGCAGCTGGCGGCCCCCGGCGCCTGCATCTATGTGAAAGACCTGCGCCGCCCCGCCGATGCCGCGTCCGTGGAGGCCTTGGTGCAGCGCCACGCGGCGGATGCGCCACCGGTGCTGCAGCGCGACTACCGCGCCTCCCTGCACGCCGCCTTCACCCCCGAGGAGGTGCGCGGGCAGCTGCGGGCGGCGGGCTTGGCCGGCTCGCTGCAGGTGGCCCCCACCGACGACCGCTACCTGGAGGTGTGGGGGCGGCTGGATTGAACGGCCTGGCAGGCTGAGCCGATGACCAGCAGCACCACCACTCCTGAGTTGCAGGCGCTCGCCGAGGCGGTGGCGCGGCGGCGCAACTTCGCGATCATTTCCCACCCCGACGCCGGCAAGACCACCCTCACCGAGAAGCTGCTGCTCTACGGGGGTGCGATCCAGCAGGCCGGTGCGGTGAAGGCCAAGGGGGAGCAGCGCAAGGTGACCTCCGACTGGATGGAGCTGGAGAAGCAGCGCGGCATCTCGATCACCTCCACGGTGCTGCAGTTCGACTACAGCGGCAGCACCATCAACCTGCTGGACACCCCCGGCCACCAGGACTTTTCCGAGGACACCTACCGCACCCTGGCGGCGGCCGACAACGCGGTGATGCTCGAGGACGCGGCCAAGGGCCTGGAGCCCCAGACCCGCAAGTTGTTTGAGGTGTGCCGCATGCGGCAGATCCCGATCTTCACCTTCATCAACAAGATGGACCGCCCGGGGCGTGAACCCCTGGAGCTGCTGGATGAGATCGAGCAGGATCTGGGCCTGGCCTGCTGGCCGGTGAACTGGCCAATCGGCAGTGGCGATCGCTTCCGCGGCGTGATCGACCGCCGCAGCCAGCAGGTGATCGTGTTTGAGCGGGCCGAGCGCGGCCGCGCCTCCGAGGAGAAGCGGCTCAGCGTGGAGGAGGCCCGCAGCGGTGGCCTGGTGGAGCCGGAGCTGCTGGACCAGGCCCTCGAGGAGCTGGAGCTGCTGGAGGCCGCCGGCAACGAGCTCGACCTGGAGCTGGTGCATGCCGGCGAACTGAGCCCGGTGTTCTTCGGCTCGGCCATGACCAACTTCGGGGTGCGCCCCTTCCTGGATGCCTTCCTGGAGCTGGCCCAGAAGCCCACCCCCCGCAGCAGCAGCGCCGGTGAGATCGCCCCGGTGGCTCCGGGCTTCAGCGGCTTTGTATTCAAGCTGCAGGCCAACATGGACCCCCGCCACCGCGACCGCGTGGCGTTTGTGCGGGTGTGCAGCGGCAAGTTCGAGAAGGACATGACCGTGCAGCACGCCCGCACCGGCAAGACCATTCGGCTGTCACGGCCCCAGAAGCTCTTCGGCCAGGACCGTGAGGTGGTGGAGGACGCCTACCCCGGCGATGTGATCGGCCTCAACAACCCCGGCATGTTCGCCATCGGCGACACGCTGTACCTCGGGCCGAAGGTCGAATACGAGGGCATCCCCTGCTTCAGCCCGGAGATCTTCTCCTGGCTGCGCAACCCCAACCCCTCGGCGTTCAAGAGCTTCCGCAAGGGGGTGAACGAACTGCGGGAGGAGGGGGCCGTGCAGATCCTCTACGACACCGACCAGAGCAAGCGCGATCCGATCCTGGCGGCCGTGGGCCAGCTGCAGCTGGAGGTGGTGCAGTACCGCCTGGAGAACGAATACGGCGTGCAGACGCGGCTGGAGCCCCTGGGGTTCTGCGTGGCCCGCTGGGTGGTGGGGGGCTGGCCGGCCCTGGAGGCGGTGGGGCGCATCTTCAATTGCAAAACCGTGCGCGACGCCTGGGATCGGCCGGTGCTGCTGTTCAAGAACGAGTGGAACCTCAACCAGCTGCGGGAGGACCACCCCGAGCTGGAGCTCAGCGCCGTGGCACCGGTGGTGAGCGGCGTCGAGCCCATCGCCCTGTAGGGCGCCTGCGGCAGCCACGGCCGCCGAGGCGCCCCGCCAGAATTGTGCGAAGAAAGGTCACAACGGTGGTTCTGGCAATGGCGAGACCCCTCTGGCTGGTGCGTCCCCGCACGGATGGCGGCAGTGATTACGTGGCGTTCGTGCCCGGTGGTGCCCGCGTGGAGATGCGGGAGGGCAGCCACCTGCCCCCCCAGATGCCGTTGCTGAAGCGTCGCCGCTGGATGCCCTGCGAGGAGGCGGAGCAGCAGCGCCGCCGCCTGCAGCTGGAGGCGGGCTACCGCCACAGCGAGCCCCTCTTCTGAAACCAGCCCTGCCCCCAGCTCCCAACCCCGCTTCGCTCACTACGCTTGAACCGCGTCGCGCGCCGGGCCGCCACCGATGAACCAGGGAGCTGAACCCACCGGAAGCGCGTCCCAGCCCGGCCCCACCAGCCCCTACGAGCGTTTGGGCATCGGGCCGGAGGCCAGTTTTGATGCGGTGCAGGCCGCCAAGCAGCAGCGGTTGGAGGAGGTGGGCGACGACCCCCAGGCCCGCGCCCGGATCGAGGCGGCCTACGACGCCGTGTTGATGGACCGGCTCAAGGAGCGCCAGCAGGGCAAAGTGAGCTCCGCCGCCCTCAACGCCTCCCAACGGGAGGCCGCCCGCCCCAGCGCCAAGGCGCCGCCGGCGCGCCCCAGCCTGCCCTCGCTGCCGAGCCTGCCGGCCCTGCCCAAGCCCAGCTTCAACGCCCCCAGCTTCAGCGTCCCAACCCTGGCGTTGGCGGAGGGCCCCCAACGCTGGCTGCCCGTTGGGGTGGGGGCCGTGCTGCTGGGGCTGCTGGTGGCGCTGCCCCCCAGCAACGCCGAACTGGTGCTGGCCTTCGCCACGGTGCTGGCGGTGGTCACCCTGCAGCGCCGCAGCGGTCGCCTCCTTCCCGCCGCCGGCTGGAGCGTGCTGCTGCTGAGCCTGGGATTGCTGCTGGGGGGGCTGCTGCTGCGGCTCCTGGATCCCGCCCTGCCCCTGGGGTTGCCGCTGGATCCGCAGCAGGTTCAGAGTCTGCCGGCGCTGGTGCTGCTGGTGCTCGGGGCGCTGCTGATTGGTTGATCGGGTTGCTTGATCGGATTGCTCGATCGGATCGGCTGAGCTCTGTCACTGGTTGAGCCAAGCCGCCGGCACATCGTGCCCGCTGCTGTGCAGGGT
>JBEBCX010000051.1:0-8028 GCA_041157425.1 Cyanobacteriota bacterium
GGGCTACACCGAGGATGCGGCGATCGCCGCCCTGCGCGAGAGCTACCCCCACCTGGTGGATCACCTGCGCTCCGGCCGCGATGCGATCGTCTGGCGCGGCCAGCAGCAGCCGATCGATTACGTGGAAGCGGAGCGGGCCTGGGAGATCGCCCGGGCGGCCATCTCCAGCGGCCTCTACAAAACGGTGATCCTTGATGAGATCAACCCCACCGTGGATCTGGAGCTGCTGCCGGTCGAGCCGATCGTGCAGACCCTGCTGCGCAAGCCGGCGGAAACGGAGGTGATCCTCACCGGCCGCTGCAAGCACCCGCCGGCCTATTTCGACCTGGCCAGCGTGCACTCCGAGATGGTGTGCCACAAGCACTACGCCGAGCGCGGCGTCGACCTCAAGCGCGGCGTGGATTACTAAGCCCGGGGATCGCTGGACCGCTAGTAGCGGGGAACGCTGGGGTCCACCTCCTGGCTCCAGGCGTCGATGCCGCCCGCCACGTTGATGCCCTCGATGCCGTGGCGCTTGAGGGCGATCAGCGCCTTGGCGCTGCGGCCCCCCAGCTTGCAGTGGGCGTAGAGGGTTTTGCCGGCGGCCAGCTCGCGCACCCGCTCCACGGCGGTGCCGTTTTCGATCTGATCCAGGGGGATCAAGGTGGCGCCGGGGATCACGGCGATCTCCGCCTCAGGTGGGTTGCGCACGTCGATAAGCGCCAGGCCACTGGTGTCGCCATCCAGCAGGGCCTTGAGTTCCGTGACGCTGATGCTCTCCACCGCGCCGGCTTCCTCTTGGCCCGGGGCGCTGCCGCCCACGCCGCAGAACTCCTGGTAGTCGATCAGCTTGTCGATCACCGGGCGCTCCGGGTTGGGCCGCAGCTTCAGCTCGCGGAACTTCATGCCCAGCGCATCGAACAGCAGCAGGCGGCCGCTGAGGGTGGTGCCGATGCCGGTGATGATCTTCACCGCTTCGGTGGCCTGGATCACGCCGATGATCCCGGGGAGGACCCCCACCACCCCGCCTTCGGCGCAGGAGGGCACCATGCCGGGCGGCGGCGGCTCGGGGAACAGGTCGCGGTAGTTGGGGCTCTCGGCATCCAGGTTGAACACCGTGGCCTGGCCTTCGAAGCGGAAGATCGAGCCGTACACGTTGGGCTTGCCCAGCAGCACGCAGGCGTCGTTCACCAGGTAGCGGGTGGGGAAGTTGTCGGTGCCGTCGCAGACGATGTCGTAGGGCCGGATGATCTCCAGCGCGTTCTCGCTGCTGAGGGCCGTTTCGTAGAGATCCACCTGGCAGTGGGGGTTGATCTCGAGGATGCGGGCCTTGGCCGATTCGATCTTGGGTTTGCCCACCCAACTGGTGCCGTGGATCACCTGCCGTTGCAGGTTGGAGTGATCCACCACGTCGAAGTCGACGATGCCGATGCGACCCACACCCGCGGCCGCCAGGTAGAGCAGCAGCGGTGAGCCCAGGCCGCCCGTGCCCACACACAGCACCGAGGAGGCCTTGAGGCGCTTTTGCCCCTCCATTCCCACCTCCGGCAGGATCAGGTGGCGGGCAAAGCGGGCCACCTCATCGGGGCTGAGCTCGATGCCGGTGGTGTCGGGGGGGAGCATGGAGGCGGGGCGGTGTGCGTTCCGTCTCCCTACTCTCCCAAATCCCCGGGCTCGCGCTCCAGGGGCCCTGTTTCCAGGGGCAGGGCCATGGCCTCGGGGGGGGCTTCCCCGTTGGCCCCCGGCTCCGGCAGCCACCAGGCCCGCAGCGGCTCCGCCTCCGCCGCCAGGCCGCTGCGGATCAGCATCAGGGTGGGGCCCAGGCAGCGCTCCCGGTCGCTGCGGGAGGGCACGGCCGGGCTGCTGGGGTGGCTGTGGGCGGCCCCCAGCACCTGCAGCCCCCGCTCCCGCACCCAACGCTGGGCCAGCAGCTGTTCGCGGGGGTCGAGCTGGAAGTGGCGCGGGCGTTCGGCGGCCGGCTCCCAGGTGTTGCAGCAGGGCCAGATCCGTTGCACCCAAAGGGTGGCCCCGGTGCGGCTGCCGATCAGCAGGGCGCAGCCTTCAGCGGGGCTCGCGGCCAACACCGTGCGCTCCAGAACCATCAGGCAATGCCCACTGAGGAGCACGCGCTCTGGCGTTGATGCACCCACCCCGATACCTTATGCCGAAGTCAACCTGGCCGATGCCCACCCTGATGACCGACGAGACCACCGATCTGAAGGATCAGGCCAGCGCCGGCGCCGAAGAAGCCGGCGCCAGCTTCACCGAGCGCTACAGCGAAGTGCTCACCAAGGTGAACGAAACCCTCGACAAGGTCGACTGGGGCCAGATGGGCCGCATCGGCAAGGGTGTGGGCGTGCTGGTGGTGGTGATCGTGGCCCAGGTGCTGATCAAGGGCGTGCTCGACACCATCAACCTGCTGCCGGTGGTGCCCGGTCTGCTCGAGCTGCTGGGCCTGGTGGTGGTGGGCCAGTGGAGCTGGCAGAACCTCACCACCAGCGACAAGCGCTCCGCGGTGATCACCAAGGTGCAGAGCCTGCGCAAGGAATACCTCGGCTGATCTGGATCAGCGGACCTGCTTGAGCAGGTCCGAGGCCGTGGCGGCGGCCTGCTGCCAGTAGCCCCCGCCGAACAGGTTGGCGTGGTTGAGCTGGTGGTACAGGTTGTAGAGCCGGCTGCGTTGCCGGTGCCCCTCGGGCCGTGGCCAGGTGTCGTCGTAGCCCTCGAAGAAGCTCTGCGGGAATCCCCCGAACAGCTGGGCCATGGCCAGGTCCACCTCCCGATCGCCCCGGTAGACCGCCGGATCAAACAGGGCCCCACCGCCATCTGTCAGCAGGGCGGCGTTGCCGATCCAGAGGTCGCCGTGCACCAGGCAGGGATCGGGTTGGTGGCCCCCCAGCAAATCAGGCAGAGCCTCCAGCAGCTCGGATGCCCCAGGCAGCCGCTGGCCTGAGGCCTCCGCCTGCCGCAGCTGCGGGGCCAGACGCCGTTGGCCGAAAAAGTCGCACCAGCTGGCCATCCAGCCATTGGCCTGGGGCCCTGAGCCGATGAAGTTGTCGCGGCTCCAGCCGAATCCGCCACCGGGGTTGTCCAGGCTGGCCCGGTGCAGCGCCGCCAACTGGGCCCCCAGTTGCCACCACCCCCGCCCCTGGGTGCCGCCGCCCCGCTGGAGCTCCAGCCAGCTGAGCACCAACACCGCTTCGCCATGGCCGTCGCAGGTGATCCCCAGCGCCAGCGGCTCCGGGATCTGCAGCGCCCCTGCGTTGCGCCGCAGGGCTTCCAGCCCATCGGCCTCCGCCTCCAGCACCGGCAGCAGCGCCGCCCGGTTGGTTTTGGCAAACAGCCGCCGCCCGTCGGCCAGCTGCAGCTCCCAGGCGTGGTGAATGCAGCCGCCGCCCACCGGCCGTTGCCCCCGCAGCTCCACCCCCAGCTGCTGCTGCAGCCAACGCGCCAGGGCCTGCGGCTCGTGTTGCACGGGGGGGCCGGCCACGCGCCGGGGCAGGGGCGCTGCCAGCATGCCGCCAGACCGGGGCGCCATGGCTGAGCGTTGTGATGTGGCGGTGCTGGGGGCCGGTGTGGCCGGCCTCACGGCGGCGGCCCTGCTGGCGGCCGAGGGCCTCGAGGTGGTGCTGCTGGAGGCCCACAGCCAGAGCGGCGGCTGTGCCGGCACCTTCCGCCGCGGCCCTTACACCTTTGATGTGGGCGCCACCCAGGTGGCCGGCTTTGAGCCCGGTGGCATCCACCACCGCCTGATGGCCCACTTCGGCCTGCCGCTGCCCGAGGCCACCCCCCTGGATCCGGGTTGCAGTGTGTGGCTGGCGGGGGAGACGGAGCCGATTCAGCTGTGGCGTGATCCCCAGCGCTGGGCAACGGAGCGGCGCCGCCAGTTTCCGGGCAGCGAGCGCTTCTGGGGCCTGTGCGCCCAGTTGCACCGCAGCAGCTGGGCCTTTGCTGGCCGTGATCCGGTGCTGCCGCCCCGTTCCCCCTGGGATTGGCGCCAGCTGCTGGCGGCCCTCGATCCAGGGGTGGTGGCCAGTGGCCTGTTCACCGCCGCCACGGTGGCCGATCTGCTCCAGCTCAGCGGTTGCGGCGCCGATGGGCGCCTGCGCCGCTTCCTCGATCTGCAGCTGCGGCTCTACTCCCAGGAACCCGCCGCCGGCACCGCTGCCCTGTACGGCGCCACGGTGCTGGCCATGGCCCAGGCCCCCCTGGGCCTGTGGCATCTGCAGGGATCGATGCAGGCCCTCAGCAGCGTTCTGGAGCAGGCCCTCCGCCAGGGGGGCGGAGCCCTGCGGCTGCGGCACCGGGTGCAACGGCTCACGCCCCAGGGTGGGGGCTGGTTGGTGCAGGGGCAGGGGCCGGCCCAGCGGCCCTTTGCCCTGGAGGCGCAGCAGCTGGTGTGCAGCGTGCCGCCCCAGGCCCTGCCCGAGCTGTTGGCCGACGGACTGCCCCGCAGCTACGGCAACCGCCTGGAGAGCTTCCCCGATCCTTCGGGCGCCCTGGTGTTCTACGGGGCCGTGGACCGCCAGCGGCTGCCCCCGCTCGCCGGGCTCCACGCGCAGCTGGAGTGGAATGATCCCGGCAGCTTGTTTGTGTCGATCAGCGCCGAGGGGGATGGCCGGGCTCCGGCGGGGCAGGCCACGGTGATCGCCAGTGTGTTCACCCCGGCCCGCCCCTGGTTTGGTCTCGAGGAGCCGGCCTACCAGCGGCACAAACAGCAGGCGATGGCGGGCATCGAGGCGGGGCTGCAGCAGCTGCTGGGGCTCTCCCCCGCCGACTACCGCCACCGGGAGCTGGCCACACCGCGCGGATTTGCGGGCTGGACCGGCCGCCCCTTTGGATTTGTGGGCGGTCTGGGGCAGCATCCCAGCCGTTTCGGCCCCTTCGGCCTGGCCAGTCGCACGCCCTTGCCGGGCCTGTGGCTCTGCGGCGATGCCGTGCACCCCGGCGAGGGCACGGCGGGTGTGAGCCTCTCGGCGTTCACCGCTTGCCGTCAGCTGCGGGAGGCCCAGGGGGCTCCGTTGCGGCTGCGGGGGGGAGAAACTCTGGCCGCAGCTGCTGGCAGCGGCTGAGCCGCTGCTCCAGTTCCCCCCAGCGCTGCTGCAGCACCAGCTGCTCGAGCGCGTCGATTTGCCGGCGGTAGCGGCCCAGGGCCGCCAGCACCGCGTCGCGGTTGCTGCGGGCCATCAAGGTGCCGAGGGCCGGGTTGCCGCCGCCGATGCGGCTGGTGTCGGCGAAGCCGCTGGAGGCCAGTTGCCGCGCCAGCTGGGCGGTGGCCCCGTCGTTTTCGCCGTCCGCCGCCTCCAGCAGCGCCGCACTCACCAGCACCGGCATGTGGGAGATCAGGGCCACGGCCCGGTCGTGTTGGCTGGCGTCGCAGCAGAGCCACCGGGCCCCCACCAGCTCGGCCAGCTGGCGCACCTGCTCGAGGGCGCTGGGGTCGGTGTCCGCCTCGGGCGTGGCCACCCACGGCCGCCCGGCGAACAACCCGGCCACCCCCGCTTCCACCCCCGCCTGCGCCGTGCCGGCCATCGGATGGCTGGCCACAAACCGCCACCGCCCGCCCCGCCAGCGCTCCAGCACCGGCGCCTTCACCGATCCCACATCGGTGAGCACGGCTTCGGCGGGCAGGGCGGCCTCCAGCGCGGCGGGGGGATGGAGCAGTTGATCCAGCGGCAGGGCCAGCACCACCAGCCCGCAGGGCTCCAGCACCGCCGGGTCGGTGTCCACCTGGTCGGCGAGGCCCCGCTCCCGTGCCCGCTCGGCGGTGCTGGGGCGGTGCACCAAAGCGCGCACCTCCAGGCCCCGCTGGCGCAGGTCGAGCCCCAGGGAGCCGCCGATCAATCCGAGGCCCACGATCCCCACGGGGCGATCGCGCCAGCTGGTGGTCATGGCTGAACAGTGCGCTGGGGCCAGCTTCCTACGATTCGCGGATGTTGGAAGCCCGCGCCCACCAACAGCTCAAGCACCTGCTGCGTCAGGAGGGGGAGTCGCGCTGGCCCCACCACCTCACCTTGAGCCGTTTGGTGGCCCGCAGCCTGCGGCGTTGCGACCAGACCCTGGTGCGGTTGGCCCCCGGCAGCGACCCCAGTTGGTTGCTGGGTCTGCTGGTGCCCCTGGCCCTGCACGAGGAGCCAGTGGCTCTGCTGGTGAGCCCGGCGCTGCGGCAGCGGTTGCTGCAGGTGGAGTTGCCGAGACTGGAGGCGGTGGGGCTCAGCCTGCCCTGCTGGGAGGGGGAGAGCGCTCCGGCCACGGCCCGGTTGTGGCTGCTGCAGCACCATGAGCTGGTGGCCGCCTGGCGCAGCGGTGGTCTGGCGGATCGCCAGCTGGTGATCCCCGAAGGCGAGCTGCTGCAGCCGCTGTTGCGCCAGGCCCTGGGCGTGGTGATCGACACCCCCCACTGGGAGCAGCTGCGGCGCACGCTGCCGGCGGCCTCCGCCAGCATCCTGCAGCTGCATGAGCGCCTCAGCCGGCGGCTGCTGGCCCGGCCCTGTGGCCCCCAGCAACGGGTGGCCATCAGCGCCGACGAGGAGGCGCCCCTGCGCCAACTGCTGGCGGTGCTGGCGCCGCTCCCGGATCCCTGGCCCGCCTGGCTGGCCAGCGGCGGCGATGGCTGGACCAGTTGGGCCCAGGTGACCCCCGCCCTGCTGCAGTGGCAATGGCACCGCCAACCCCTCGATCCCCTGGCGGTGATGCCCGCCCTGCTGGAGGCCCGGGGTGTGGTGCTGGTGGGGCCCTGGCCAGCGCCAACGGTGCCCCTGCCCGGCTTCCGCCCCGCCGTGGAGGTGAGCCTGGCGGACCCGCCGCTGCTGGATCCCCTGCCCCTGTTTGCCCCGGCGGCCCAGGCCCTGCCCAACGCCCCCCACTACCCCAGCCACCTGCTCGACCAGTGCCGCCGCCTGGTGCTGGGCCAGGCCGGGCTGACGGTGGTGCTGCTCGACGATGAAGGCCTGCGCTTGGGGCTCACCAGTGCCCTGGCGGCGGAGTTTGGCTCGCGCGTGGGCCATGAGCTCACCGCACCGGAGAGCAACGGGGTGCTGTGTTGCAGCTGGGGCTGGTGGCTGCAGCACCAGCAGCGGTTGCCCCTGCCCTGCCAGCTGGTGGCGGGCACCCTGCCGATTGCCAGCCTCGAGGATCCGCTCACGGCGGCCCGGGTGGCGGCCCTGCGCCACCAGGGGCGGGATTGGTTCCGGGAGCTCCTGCTGCCTGAGGCCCTCGGACGGCTGCAGCAGGCGGTGGCCGGCGTGCGCCGCAACGGCGGCCGCCTGGCGGTGCTCGATGGCCGTTTGCGGCGCCGCGGCTGGGGCCGGCAGGTGCTCGAGGCGCTGGAGCCCTGGGTGGATCTGCCTCGCTTGCGCCCCAGCTGACCCCCTTTAGCCTGGCGCCTGCTGTTGTTGGGAGTCGATGGGAGAGGCCAAGCGCCGTGCTGAGCAGGGGCTGCCCGCGCGCCCCAAGCCCGCCAAGGCGGCCCCCAAAGACACATCCCCCCGCATCTCGCCCTGGCTGCCGCTCACCCAGCGCCAGGGGGAACGGTTTGTGCAGCTCACCACCCGCGGTGCCTGGATCGGCATCGGGGCGTTGGTGGTGTTCTGGATCACCGTGCGCTTCATTGGCCCCGCCGCTGGCTGGTGGACCCTCGCCGACGGCTGATGGCGAAGGGCACGCTGACACCGGAGCCGGTGGGCGAACGGGTATTTCTACTCACGCAAATCTGAAGAAAACCTTAGACTTGCTCCATCCACCGCCCGTTCGCCCATGTTCGCGCGTCTCGCCGAGCACTACCGCACCGTTGTGGCGGATCTGGTGATGAGCCTGCGGGCTTTGGCCGATGGTCTGCAGCGGCAGGGATTTGCCGCCACCTGTTATGTCTGCGGCGATGAGCGCAACGGTCAGGGGGCCTCGTTTGTGGCCGATTTGGGTGATGCCCACCTGGTGCGTTTTCTGGTGTCCGATTACGGCATCAGCTGGGTGGAATCCCGCAACGGCCAGGAGCTGGTGAAGCTGGAAGGTGCCGACGCCATTGCCGAGCTCAGCCGCCTGGCGGAGACC
>JBEBCX010000052.1:0-7939 GCA_041157425.1 Cyanobacteriota bacterium
CCGGTGCCGGCCAGGACATCCGCCTCGACTACGACCGCAACTCCGACACCTCCGCCACCGTGGAGGCCTCCCGCAACTTCGCCAACAAGCTCTGGAACGTCACCCGGTTCGCGCTGATGAACCTCGATGGCGAAACCCCCGCCTCCCTTGGTGAACCCGATCCGGCCGCCCTGCAGCTGGCGGACCGCTGGATCCTGTCGCGCCTGGCCCGGGTGAACCGCGACACGGTGGAGCGCTACGGCAGCTATGGGCTCGGGGAAGCCGCCAAGGGCCTCTACGAGTTCGCCTGGAATGAGGTGTGCGACTGGTATGTGGAGTTGATCAAGCGGCGTCTGCAGGATCCGCTCCAGCAGCGCACCGCCCGCCAGGTGCTGGCCAAGGTGCTCAGCGAGTTGCTGGTGATGCTCCACCCGCTGATGCCCCACCTCAGCGAAGAGCTGTGGCATGGGCTCACGGGGGCCGACGAGCACACGTTCCTGGCGCTGCAGCCCTGGCCGGCGGTTGATGGGGCTGCCCTCGACGACGACCTGGAGTTGTCGTTCGCCGATCTGATTGAAGCCATTCGCGTGGTGCGGAACCTGCGGGCCGTGGCCGGCCTCAAGCCCTCCCAATCGGTGCCGGTGCGCTTTGTCACCGGCCGCGGCGCGCTGGCGGCGGTGCTGCAGGCCGCCACCGCCGACATCACCGCCCTCACCCGGGCTGAATCGGTGCAGGTGCTGGATCCCCCGGCGGCCGAGGCCCAGCCCGCCGCCAAGGCCCTGGCGGGGGTGAGCGGCGAGCTGCAGGTGCTGCTGCCGATCGAAGGGCTGGTGGATCTGGAGGCCCTGCGGGCGCGCCTGGACAAGGACATCGCCAAGGCTGAGAAGGAGATCGCCGGGCTCACGGGGCGTCTGGCCAACCCCAACTTCGCCGGCAAAGCGCCGCCGGAGGTGGTGGCCGAGTGCAAGGCCAACCTGGTGGAGGCGGAGGCCCAGGCGGCCCTGGCCCGCAAGCGCCTGGCGGATCTGGGTTAACGGCGCCGCAGCACCAGGGCGGCCCCCACCCCCAGCAGGGCCACAAAGCTCAGCAGCAGTGGCGCCTGGCCGTTCCACAGGCTGCTGCCGTAGCCGGCCCCCACCGCCGCCACCGCCAGCAGGGCGCCGCTGGCGATGCCGCGGCGGCGCAGGCCCCCCACCCCCTCCAGCGGATGGCGCAACGCGGCCACCGCCACCAGCCCGTACACCAGCAGAAACGCCAGCACCCCGAAGCCACCCAGCAGGTCGTAGATGCGGCTGGCGCTGAAGCGGTGGTGCAGCATCGCCAGGCCCAGGAGCACCAGCGGCCCGTAGCAGGCGTTCAGGGCCGCCGCCGGCGTGCCCCAGCGCGGATGCAGCCGCTGCAGCGCCTTGGGCAGCACCCGTTCCTGGGCCAGCCGGTAGGTGACCCGGGTGAGGGCCGTCAGGCAGCCCAGGCCGCTGCCGAACAGGCAGAGGAAGGCCCCGATCCGGATCCAGATTCCGGCCCCCGGGCGCCCCAGCTGGTCGGCCAGGGTGCTGATCGGATCGATGCCGGCCCGGGCCGCCGCCGGCAGCCAGCTGAGCCCCTCGGTGAGCACCACGGCCCACACCAGGAACAGGCCGCCGGCCACCAGCACCGCCGCGCGCAGGGCCTGGGGCACGCTGCGCTCGGGCCGCAGGGCTTCGGCGCCGAGGTTGGCGGCACTCTCGAAGCCGATGAAGCTCAGCACCGCGATCATCAGGCCGGCGCGCACCTGGCTGGCACTGTCGCCAACGGGGCTGATGGCGCTCAGGTCGGCCGCGCTGCCCCCCTGGCGCAGCACCAGGGCACAGAGGCCGAGCACGATCAGCACGGAGATGGTTTCGGTGATCAGCATGGTGGTGGTGGAGACGTGCACATCCCGCCGGGCCATGGCCCAGCAGGCCGCGGCCCCCAGCAGGAAGCTGAGCTCCGGCAGCACCGGCAGCCCCAGGTGGGGCAACAGGGCTTCGATGTAGAAGCCGAGAAAGGCCAGGCAGGCCAGCAGGGTGGCGCCGTAGCCCAGCAGCAGCGCCCAACAGGCCAGACGGCCGATGGGGGCACCCAGCCCCTGCTCCACATAGCCGGCGATGCCCGCCGCGCCCGCCGGGTGATGGCGGAACAGCACCAGGGTTTCGCTCACCAGCACGATCGCCACCAGGGCGATGGCGTAGGCGATCCAGGTGGCCCGGCCGGCCACGGCCGCCGCCGCGGGAATGTTGATCACCGCCGTGAGGGTGAGCCCCACCGTGCCCACCGCCTGGGCCCCGATGGCCACCGGCCCCAGGCTGCGGCGCAGGTGGCTGGGGGCAACGTCCATGGCCGCGAGCCGGGGTGGGAACGACCTCGCTACCTTGGCCGCATTCCGGCGTGCCCGCATGGATCCCGCCGCGCTGGTTGCGCCGGAGCAGATCGAGGCGGTGCTCTCAGCCCTGCGCTCCCCGGCCGGGACCGTGGCCTTTGTGCCCCTGTATGCCCTGTGGGTGACGCTGCTGTTGCCGGGGGTGTGGGCTTCGATGTTGGCCGGCGTGCTCTATGGCCCCCTGTGGGGCAGCGTGCTGGTGTTCATCGGCGCCTGCCTGGGGGCGGAGGCGGCTTTCCTGATCGGCCGCCACTGGCTGCGGGGTTGGGCCCAACGGCGCCTCCAGGCCCTGCCGCGGTTGCGGGCGGTGGAGCAGGCGGTGAGCCGGGAGGGCCTCAAGCTGGTGCTGCTCACGCGGCTCTCCCCGGCGTTTCCCTTCTCCCTGCTCAACCTCGCCTACGGCCTCAGCGAGGTGAGCCTGCGGGATTACACCCTGGGGTTGATCGCGATCCTGCCGGGCACGGTGCTGTTCTGCGGCCTGGGGGCCCTGGCCGGCGATGTGGCGCGCTTCGGCAGCGTGCTCGCCGGCCAGGCCGATGGCGGCGCCTGGAGCCTGCGGATCGTGGGCCTGCTGGCCACCGTGGCCGTGGTGGTGCTGGTGGGGCGGGCGGCCCGCCGGGCGCTTCAGGGGGTGGAGCTGCCGGAGTGATCCCCGGACTGATCCGGATTGGGCAGCGGCCAATCGCGCAGGGCGGCGATCAGCACAAACCAGAGCAACCGCAGGCGGGCCAGGGCCCCGGGCCGCTGCGCCAACTCGGCGTATTGGGCACGGCCGCAGGGGGTTTTGATCCAGCGGTGGAGGCGGGGATCGGGCTGTGGGGTTGCCATGGTGCCCGGACTCAACCCAGGGGACCCCACGCTAGGCAGCGGCGGCCTCCAGCAACCGCCGCAACCCCTGCTCATCCAGCACCGCCACCCCTAGGGCCTCGGCCTTGCTGAGCTTGCTGCCCGCCTCGGCGCCGGCCACCACGTAGTCGGTTTTTTTGCTCACCGACCCGCTCACCTTGCCCCCCGCCGCCTCGATCAGGGCCTGGGCCTGGCTGCGGCTCAGGGAGGGCAGGGTGCCGGTGAGCACGAAGGTTTGGCCGCTGAGGGGGCCGCCGCCCGCCTGCCCCAGCTGCGCCTGGGCCGCCAGCGCTTCGGGGCTGAGGGCCAGGCTGAAGCCGAGCCGCTCCAGTGCGCTGAGCAGCTGCTGGTTGGCGGGGGTGGCGAACCATTGCTGCAGGCTCTGGGCGATCTCGGCGCCGATGCCGAACACCGCCGTCACCAGGTCCGGCGACTCGAGCGCCGCCGTGGCCAGGTCGGCGGCGCTGGGGAAGGCGGCCGCCAGGGCCTTGGCGTTCACCTCGCCCACGTGGTGGATGCCCAGGCCGTAGAGCTGGCGGTGCCAGGGCTGGCCCTTGGAGGCCTGCAGCGCGGCCACCAGGTTGTCGGCGCTGCGGCTGCCCATCCGCTCCAGGCTGGCCAGCACCGCCCCATCCAGGCGGTAGAGGTCGGCGATGGAGCCCACCAGGCCCCGGTCCACCAGTTGCTCGATCAACTTGCTGCCGAGGCCATCCACATCCAGGGCCCCCTTGCTCACCCAGTGGCGCAGGGCGCCCCGCAGGATGGCCGGGCAGCTGCTGTTGACGCAGCGGGTGGCCGCCTCGCCCTCTTCGCGCACCAGCTCCGAGCCGCATTCCGGGCAGGTGTGGGGCAGCTCCAGCCGCTGGGCACCGGCCGGCCGCAGCTCCGCCAGCACCCGCACCACCTCGGGGATGATCTCGCCGGCCTTGCGCACCACCACCGTGTCGCCGCCGTGCAGGTCCAGCTCCGCCAGCCGGTCGGCGTTGTGCAGCGTGGCCCGGCTCACACTGGTGCCGGCCAGGGCCACCGGCTCGAACTCGGCCACGGGCGTCACCACCCCCGTGCGCCCCACCTGGCAGGTGAGCCGCAGCAGGCGGCTGGGGGCCTCTTCGGCGGGGTACTTAAGGGCAATCGCCCAGCGGGGGGCCTTCTGGGTGAAGCCCGCCGCATCCTGCAGGCTGAGGGCGTTGAGTTTCACCACCACCCCGTCGGTGGCGTAGGGCAGCTGGCGCCGCCCCCCATCCCAGTGCTGGAAAAACCGCTCCACCGCCCCCAGGTCCGGCAGCAGTTCGGCGTTGGGGTTCACCTTGAAGCCGGCTTGGCGCAGCCATTGCAGGGCCTCCCACTGGCTCGGGGGCGCGGCGCCATCGGGCAGGTGGAGGGTGTAGGCGAAAAAATCCAGCCGCCGGCGGGCCACCACCGCCGGATCCAGTTGCCGCAGGGTGCCGGCACAGGCGTTGCGGGGGTTGGCGAACAGCGCCTCGCCCCGCTCCTCCCGCTCGGCGTTGATGGCGGCGAAGGTGGCGTCGGGGATGAACGCCTCGCCCCGCACCTCCACCCAGGCGGGGGCCGGGTCGATCTGAAGCCGCAGGGGCACGGCGCCAATGGTGCGCACGTTGGCGGTGATCTCCTCCCCCTGCTCGCCGTCGCCCCGGGTGGCGGCCCGCACCAGCACCCCGTGCTCGTAGCTCAGGGCCAGGGCGTTGCCATCGATCTTCAGCTCCCCCACCATCGGCAGGGCGGTGCCGGGCTCCCGGTCGAGCACCTTGAGCAGGCGGGCGTACCAGGCCTCCAGCTCGTCGGTGTTGAAGGCGTTGTCGAGGCTGAGCAGGCCGATGCGGTGGCGCACGCTCTCAAAGCCTTCGGCCGGGGCCCCTCCCACCCGCTGGGTGGGGCTGTCGGGGCTGCGCAGTTCGGGGTGCCGCTGCTCCAGCTCCAGCAGCTCGCGGTAGAGCTGGTCGTAGACGGGATCCTCCATCAGCGGAGCATCCAGCACGTAATAGGCGTGGGCCGCCCGGTTGAGCAGCCGCCGCAGTTCAGCGGCCCGTTGGCTCGGGCCTGTCCCGGTGTTGGTCCCGGCGTCGGGGCGGTTCACGGGCGCTGGATCAGGCCGCCACCATCCGTTGGATCCGGTCCACCTTCCAGTCGTCCTCCACCTTCACGAAGGTGAAATCGAGGGGCAGCTCTTCACTGCTTTCCGACTTCAACTTCACCGTGAGGATGATCTGGTCCTCCTGGATGCGGGGCCGGCCCGATTTGAGGTTGCGGTACTTGTTCAGCTCCAGGCCCGCCAGGAAGCGGATGAACTGCTGGCGGTTCACGTGGGAGCGGTAGTTCTTGGTGGTGAGCAGGTAGGCCGCATCGATGCGCCCCGAGGCCACCTGGGTGAAGAACTGCTTGATCACCGGGTTGATGCCCCGGGCGTTCAGCACCAGCTTCACGGCGCTGATCGTCCAATACAGGAGCAGGGCACCGGCACCGGCCATCAGGGCCTTGGTGCCCAGGGTCTGCACCAGTTGCCAGTCCATGGACGCACGCGTGTGTTGCCGCTGATTCTGCAGGAGCAGCCGGCAGACTGTGCTCGCCGAACCGCCCCGCCGGCGTGCCCCTCGCTCCGCTGCTGCCGCTGTTCCATCGGTTCAACCGCGAGCATTTCGACGGCAGCCTCAGCGGCCCCGACGGCCTCAGCCTGGTGAGCGTGCGCTGGAGCGACGGCCGCATGCGTCGCAGCGCCGGCCTTTACCGCTACGGCCACGACCGCCGCGGCACCGCCATCAGCGAGATCGTGCTGTCGCGGCCCCTGCTGGAGCCCTTGCCGCTGGAGGCCACCGCCAGCACCCTCTGCCACGAAATGATCCACGCCTGGGTGCACCGGGTGGTGGGGGTCGAGGAGGTGCATGGCCCCCACTTCCGCGCCCGCATGGCGCGCATCAACGGTGCCCAGAGCGAGTTCGTGCTCAGCGTGCGCCACCGGTTCCCCGTGCCGGCCCAGCCGCCCCGCTGGTTGGCCCGTTGCCCCAGCTGCGGGTTGGTGTCCCCCTACCGCCGTCGCCGCGAGGGGGTGGCCTGCCGCCTCTGCTGCGAGCGGTTCCATGGGGGGCAGTGGCACGCCCGCTATCAGCTGGTGTTCGAGCCGGCGGCGGTCGCTTAATTTGCGGCCACCTTCGCCGTTGCGGCCGTGAGCACCGCCCTGTGGGCGCTCCAGTGGAGCGGCGTCAGCATCGTGCTGTTGGGCCTGGGGCGCGACCGCTGGTTGCGGCTGCGTCGGTTGGGCCGCCGCGCCTCCTTAGCCTGAGGCCATGCGCGCCGACGACGACCGTTGGGAGACCCGCCGCCCCCGCCGGCCCGAGGGGCGGCCCGTGGGGCGTGGTGAGCCCCGCCTGGAGCAGCGGCTCGACCAATGGATGACGGCCGGCCGGCAGCTGGTGGATGGGGTGGCCGGCACCCGCCCCGGCTCCCGGGGCGATGGCCGCTCTGACGGTCGCTCTGGAGGCGGTCTGCGGCTCAATCAGGTGGGCCGCTGGGTGGAAACCAAGCTGGATTGGCTGCTGGAGGACGACGACGGCTGGCGGGAGTCCTGGGAGGAGCCCGAGCGGCCCCGGCGCCAGAGCGAGCCGCGTCAGAGCGAGCCGCTGCGCCCCGCCAGCCGGGCACCGCTGGATGGGGCCGTGCCCACCCGGCCGCGGCGTCAGCCGTTGCAGGCCCTGTCGCGCCGCCCGGGCCCTGGAGAGGCCGCGCCGGCTCCGCAGGATTGGCCCGATGCCGACAGTTTCACGGTGAACCGCTGGAGCCGCCCCGATGGGCGCTTACGGCCAGCGGATCCGCCGCAGCGGCCAGGGGAAGCCGCCGATCAGGCGGCGTTGCGGCCGCCCGGCCGGGCCGTGCCCCGCTCCTCCAGGCGCCGTTTCGACGACCCCTCATGACCCGGCCGGGCCGGGGCGGTCACCTGGTAGCTGCAGCCCCGCTGGCGCAGCTCGGCGTTGACGGGCTCCACCAGGTCGCCGGGGAGGTCTTCGGCCATTTGATCGGCACTGGTGCTGATCGAGGGTGAGCCCTCATCGAGGGCGCTGAGCAGTTCGGCCCACTGGGCCACCAGGGGGTTGTGGCGGCCGGGGGGTCCACCGCGGGAGGGATGGCTGGCCATGGGTTCATCGGTTGAACTACCTCCATGCTGGCGCAAGCATGAATAACTTCAACCTGTCAAGTCAGCTCTGTAGCCTCTCGACACCTCTGTTGCAAATTGTCATGACGGAGTGTGTGCGGCGGGCCCCAGCCAGCCCTCCAGTGCCGGCGAAAACACCTCCCGGATCACGGTGAGTTCGCGGCCGCCGCGGAAAAACCGGTAGTGCCGGCTCCAGTAGGGGCCCGGTTGGCCAAAGCCCTGCTCCAGCAGCGGCGCTTCCACCAGCGCCAGGCCATCCACCTCCCGGTACAGCTCGGCGCGTTCGGCGGTGAGGCTGCGCCAGATGGGTTGGTTGCGCTCCTGCAGGTGCTGCTCCGCCTGCTCCTGGTTCCACCAGCTTTCGGCCCAGGCCAGGGTGCTGGCGCCGCAGCGCAGCCACACCTGGCGCCGCAGCAGGGGCGGATCCAGTTCCGCGATCTCCCGTGGTGCTTCGCCCCCCGGGTCCGGGTCCGGGGCCATGCAGATCACCTCCACCTCCACCGGCAGGCCCGTGAGCGACTGCAGGTGCCGGGTGGGGCTGCCATCCCCCAGCA
>JBEBCX010000053.1:0-12126 GCA_041157425.1 Cyanobacteriota bacterium
AGCCCACAGCGAGCTCTGCTGGCTGCTCAACTGCGTCACGCCGCTGAACTGGCTGGAGCGGATGATCCAGTTCAAGGAGAAGGCCGTGAAGCAGGGCGACCAGGTGTCGGTGGGCCTGCTCGATTACCCGGTGCTGATGGCCGCCGACATCCTTCTCTATGACGCCGACCTGGTGCCGGTGGGCGAAGACCAGAAGCAGCATCTGGAGCTGGCCCGCGACATTGCCCAGCAACGCATCAACGCCCGCTTCGCCCCGCGCGACGCCGAGGGGGAGCCGATCCCGGTGCTCAAGGTGCCCGAGCCGCTGATCCTGAAGGAGGGGGCGCGGGTGATGAGCCTCACCGACGGCCGCAGCAAGATGAGCAAGAGCGACCCCAACGAGGGCTCCCGCATCAACCTGCTGGATCCGCCCGAGCTGATCACCAAGAAGGTGAAGCGCGCCAAGACCGATCCGGTGATGGGGCTGGAGTTCGACAACCCGGAGCGCCCCGAAACCGACAACCTGCTCGGCCTCTACGCCCTGCTCAGCGGCAAGGGCCGCGAAGCCGCCGCCGCCGAATGCGCCGGCATGGGCTGGGGCACCTTCAAGCCACTGCTGGCGGAGGTGCTGGTGGAGGCGCTGCGGACGATCCAGACCCGCTATGCGGAGCTCAGTGCCGACCCGGCCCAACTGGATCAGGTGCTGGCCCAGGGCCGTGAGCGGGCCAGCGCCGTGGCCGACGCCAGCCTGGCGCGCACCCGCGCCGCCCTGGGCTTCCTGCCGGCCCAGCAAAGCGCCGGCCCTACCTAATCAATCCAGAAGAAAAGATAAAGGTGGCTGATCGTTGAGCCCCACGGGGCCGGCGTCCCGAGGCCTGCGAGCCCGGGGGCGGGAGCGCATACGCACATCGCGTCTCATTTGTCCAGCCCGGGGGTTACCCGTCTCGCCATGGGACTCGATTGACCAGCAGGCTGCCCGCAACTGGATTTGATTGCCGTTTGCTGGGTTCATTGCCGCACCGCCGGGGACAGGCGTCCCCCATCACCACCGCTGCCGCCACGGCCCTGGGCCTGCTGCTGCTGGCGGTGAGCTCCCTGGCCAGCCCCTCCCAGGGCGGCCAGCGGCGGCCGGACATGGAGCTGCAGCAGCGCGAGTACGCGATCACCCCGGAGCGGCAGGCGCTGCTCAACACCATCCGCTACGCCGAAGGCACCTGGACCCAGGGCCGTGAGGGCTACCGCACCCTCTACGGCGGCGGCCGCTTCGGCAGCCTCGAGCGCCACCCCGAGATCGTGGTGCAGAAGCGCTACCGCAGCGCCGCCGCCGGGGCCTATCAGTTTCTGCCCGCCACCTGGAGCGAAGCGGCCGAACGGCTGCAGCTGCGCAGCTTCGACCCCCGCAGCCAGGACCAGGCGGCCCTCTATCTGGTGGACCGTCGCGGTGTGCTCGAGCAGCTCGACCGCCTGGGCCTCACCCGCGAGGTGATGGCCGTGCTGGCCCGCGAATGGGCCTCCTTCCCCAGCCTTCAGGGTGGTAGCGCCTATGGCCAGCCGGTGAAAACCCCCGAGGAGCTAGCGCGCTTCTACCGCGACAACCTGGCCAGCCTGCGGGGTTAACCCCCCTCCGGCAGGGCCACCCCAGCCGCCCGCAGCAGCGAGGAGAGGCTCCACACCCGCATCATCAGCCGGTGCCAGGGGGCCATGGCCTCCAGGTCCACCGCCATCGGGGCCGAGCAGGCCCCCCGCAGGGCCCGGGCCGCACCAATCGCCTGCAGCCCCTCCTGCAGGTCGTGGCGCAGGCTGCTGCGCTCCCCGGGGGGCAGCAACTGGTCGGGGGTGTGCTCCAGCAGCACCAGGCCCCGCTCAAACCAGAAGCAGAAATCCTCAAACAGCGACTCCAGCAGCTGATCGAGCAGCTCGGCCGGTTCCTGGGGGGAGGCGGCTCCGGAGGGCTGGGGCGCAGGGGAATCGCTCACGCCGGCAGCCTAAGGAGCAGCTGAAAAGGGCTGCGTAGGATCGGGGTTGCCACCGCTTCGCCGTGACCGCCGCCAGCCTGCAGACTCCGGCGATCCAGTTGCCCAAAACCAGCGAAAGCGAGCAGCTGCTGCGCATCCGCCATTCGATGAGCCACGTGATGGCCATGGCGGTGCAGCGCCTGTTTCCGAAGGCGCAGGTGACCATCGGCCCGTGGACCGAGAGCGGCTTCTACTACGACTTCGACAGCCCCGATCCCTTCACCGAGGCCGACCTCAAGGCCATCAAGAAGGAGATGATCCGGATCATCAACCAGAAGCTGCCGCTGGAGCGCCTGGAGGTGAGCCGCAGCGAGGCGGAGGCCCGCATCAAGGCCCAAAACGAGCCCTACAAGCTGGAGATCCTGGCGGGCATTCAGGAGCCCATCACCCTCTACACCCTCGGGGAGCAGTGGTGGGACCTGTGCGCCGGCCCCCACGTGGCCAACACCAGCGAGCTCAACGCCAAGGCCTTCGAGCTGGAGAGCGTGGCCGGCGCCTACTGGCGCGGCGATGAGAACAACGCCCAGCTGCAGCGCATCTACGGCACCGCCTGGGAAACCCCCGAGCAGCTGGCGGAGCACCAGCGCCGCAAGCAGGAGGCCCTCCGGCGCGACCACCGCCGCCTTGGCACCGACCTGGATCTGTTCTCCATTGAGGACGAAGCCGGGGCCGGGCTGGTGTTCTGGCACCCCCGCGGCGCCCGCATGCGCCTGCTGATCGAAAACCTCTGGCGCGAGCTCCACTTCAACGCCGGCTACGAGCTGCTGTACACGCCCCACGTGGCCGACATCAGCCTCTGGAAAACCTCCGGCCACCTCGACTTCTACAGCGAGTCGATGTTCGGCCCCATGCAGGTGGATGAGCGGGAATACCAGCTCAAGCCGATGAACTGCCCGTTCCACGTGCTCACCTACGCCAGCACCCTGCGCAGCTACCGGGAGCTGCCGATCCGCTGGGCCGAGCTGGGCACCGTGTACCGCTACGAGCGCCCCGGCGTGATGCACGGCCTGATGCGCGTGCGCGGCTTCACCCAGGACGACGCCCACGTGTTCTGCCTGCCGGAGCAGATCACCGACGAGATCCTGGCGATCCTCGACCTCACCGAACAGATCCTCTCCACCTTCGATTTCCGCCACTACGAGATCAACCTCTCCACCCGGCCGGAGAAATCGATCGGCGAAGACGCCGTGTGGGACCTGGCCACCCGGGGCCTGATCCAGGCGCTGGAGCGCAAGGGCTGGGCCTACAAGATCGACGAGGGCGGCGGCGCCTTCTACGGCCCCAAGATCGACCTCAAGATCGAAGATGCCATCGGCCGGATGTGGCAGTGCTCCACCATCCAGCTCGACTTCAACCTGCCGGAGCGGTTCAACCTCGAGTACGTGGCCGCCGATGGCTCACGGCAGCGGCCGATCATGATCCACCGGGCCATCTTCGGCTCGCTGGAGCGGTTCTTCGGGATCATGACCGAGAACTACGCCGGCGATTTCCCCTTCTGGCTGGCCCCTGAGCAGATCCGGCTGCTGCCGGTCACCGATGAGGTGCTCCCCTACGCCGAGCAGCTGCTGGCCCAGCTCAAGGCCGCAGGCGTGCGCGCCAGCATCGACCACTCCGGCGATCGCCTCGGCAAGCTCATCCGCAACGGCGAGCAGATGAAGATCCCCGTGCTGGCGGTGATCGGTGCCAAGGAGGCCGAAGGCCGGAGCGTCAGCCTGCGCAGCCGCCGCGACGGCGACCTGGGCAGCGTGGCGGCCGAGGCCCTGGTGGCCGCCGCCGCCGAGGCCAACGGCGGCCGCCAGGCGGGGCTGCAGCTGCCGGCATGACCACCCTGCTGGCCGGCGACATCGGCGGCACCAAAACGCTGCTGGCCCTCTACAGCCTCGAGCAGGGGGAGCTGCGCCAGCGGCGCTGCGAGCGCTACAGCTCCGCCGCCTGGGCCGATTTCAGCGCCCTGGTGAACCACTTCCTGGCGCAGGGCCCCGCCGATGAGGCCCGGCCCGGCAGCGCCTGCTTTGCCGTGGCCGGCCCGGTGCGCGGCGGCCGCGTGCAGCTCACCAACCTGCCCTGGCTGCTGGAGGAGGGCGCCCTGGCGCAGGCCTGCGGCCTGGGGCGGGTGGAGCTGGTGAACGATTTCGCCGTGCTGATCTACGGCCTGCCCCACCTGGATGGGGCCCAGCAGGCGCCGCTGCGGCCGCGCCCCGCCGATCCCCAGGCGCCGGTGGCCATCCTCGGGGCCGGCACCGGCCTGGGGGTGGCCTTCGGCATCCCCACCCCCCAGGGGCTGGTGGCCATGGCCAGCGAAGCCTCCCACGCCGAATTCGCCCCCCGCAGCGCCGAGGAGTGGGCCCTCAAAACCTGGTTGCAGACGGATCTGGGCCTGCAGCGCCTCTCGATCGAGCGGGTGGTGAGCGGGACCGGCCTCGGCGAGGTGATGCGCTGGCTGCTGGCCACCGACCCCGCCGGATCGGGCCATCCCCTGGGCGCCAGCCCGCCGCTGGAGCTGCCCGCCGCCGTGGCCGCCGCCGCCGCCGCGGGCGATGCCCTGGCCCTGCGGGCCCAGCGGCTGTGGCTGGGGGCCTACGGCAGCGCCGCCGGCGACCTGGCCCTGCACAGCCTCTGCCTGGGGGGGCTGTGGGTGGGGGGCGGCACCGCCGCCAAACAATTGCCTCAGCTGCAGAGCGCCGCCTTCCTGGAGCCCCTGCTGGCCAAGGGTCGGCTCAGCGCCGTGGTGGAGCAGGTGCCGGTGATGGCCCTCACCGATCCGGAGGCGGGCCTGTTCAGCGCCGCCTGCCGCGCCCGCACCCTGCTGGGCTGGATGGGACACTGACCCCAGCAGAACAGACCGCATGGTCCGCCCCCGCATCGGCCAGGGGGTTGTGGTGAATGTCCCCGCCACGACAGCCAACCTGGGCCCGGGTTTCGATTGCCTCGGCGCCGCCCTCGCCCTGAACAACCGCTTTGAGATGCGCTGCATCGAGGGCGATGGCGAGCGCTTCGAGCTGGTGATCGAGGGGCGCGAAGGGTCCCACCTGCGCGGCGGCCCCGACAACCTCGTGTACCGCGCTGCCCAGCGGGTGTGGAAAGAGGCCGGTGAGGATCCGATCGCCGTGGAGGCGCGCGTGCGTTTGGCGGTGCCGCCGGCCCGCGGCCTGGGCAGCAGCGCCACCGCCATCGTGGCGGGCCTGATGGGGGCCAACGCCCTGATCGGCGAACCCCTCAGCCGCGAGAAGCTGCTGGAGCTGGCGATCGACATCGAAGGCCACCCCGACAACGTGGTGCCTTCGCTGCTGGGGGGTCTGTGCATGACCGCCAAGGCGGCCTCCCACCGCTGGCGCGTGGTGCGGTGCGAGTGGTCGTCGGAGGTGGTGGCGGTGGTGGCGATCCCGGCCATCCGCCTCTCCACCAGCGAGGCTCGGCGCGTGATGCCCAAGGCCATCTCGATCCCGGATGCCGTCACCAACCTGGGCTCCCTCACCCTGCTGCTGCAGGGGCTGCGCACCGGCAACGGCGACCTGATCGCCGACGGCATGCACGACCGCATCCACGAGCCCTACCGCTGGGGCCTGATCCAGGGGGGCAGCGCCGTGCGCGAGGCGGCCATCGGCGCCGGTGCCTGGGGGGCGGTGATCAGCGGAGCGGGCCCCAGCATCCTGGCCCTCAGCAACCGCGACAACGCCGGCGCCGTGAGCCGCGCCATGGTGAGCACCTGGGAGAAGGAGGGGGTGGCGTCCCGGGGTGAAGTGCTGCAGCTGCAGCAGATCGGCAGCCGCTGGAAACCACTGGACAACTAAGCCAGACGAATAAGTATTTCTACCCACGCAGAAATACCCAGCTGCTAGATTCGTCGTCTCATGGACAACCTGTTGAGACAGGTTCCCGAGGCCCGTTGAGTTGAGGTCGCGATGGACGCCAACCTGCCTGCCATGGCCGCGTCCAGCCTCAGCCCCAGCACCTTTCCCTGGCTCAGCCTGATCACGCTGCTGCCCGCCGCCGTGGCGCCGCTGCTGATGCTGCTGCCCGGCGACGGCACCGATCCGAAACTGCCCCGCAGCATCGCCCTGGCCACCCTCCTGGCCGACCTGCTGCTGATGCTGCTGGTGTTCAGCCGCCAGTACGACGGCTCGATCGCCGGCCTGCAGCTGGTGGAGCGCTTCGCCTGGGTGCCCGCCATCGGGCTGGAGTGGTCGTTGGCCGCCGACGGCCTCTCGGCGCCGCTGGTGGTGCTCTCCGGCCTGGTGACCCTGCTGTCGGTGGCCGCCAGCTGGAACATCCAGAAGAAAACCCGCCTCTACTTCGCCCTGCTGCTGCTTCAGGCCTCAGCCCAGGCGATGGTGTTCCTCTCCCAGGACTTCCTGCTCTTCTTCCTGGCCTGGGAGCTGGAGCTGGTGCCCGTCTACCTGCTGATCGCCATCTGGGGCGGCCAGCAGCGCCAGTACGCGGCCACCAAATTCATCCTCTACACGGCCACCGCCTCGCTGCTGATCCTGGTGAGCGGCCTGGCCCTGGCCCTCAACGGCCCCTTCACCCTCAACCTCTCCGAGCTCACCGCCCGCTCCCCCGGCGGCACCTTCGGCCTGCTCTGCTACCTGGGCTTCCTGGTGGGATTCGGCGTGAAGCTGCCGATGTTCCCGCTGCACACCTGGCTGCCGGATGCCCACGGCGAGGCCAATGCGCCGGTGTCGATGCTGCTGGCGGGGGTGCTGCTGAAGATGGGCGGCTACGCCCTGCTGCGCTTCAACGTGCAGATGCTGCCGGAGGCCCACCTGCAGCTGGCGCCGGCCCTGGTCGTGCTGGGCATCGTCAACATCGTCTACGGCGCCCTCAACGCCTTCGCCCAGGACAACGTCAAGCGCCGCATCGCCTGCAGCTCCGTGAGCCACATGGGCTTTGTGCTGCTGGGCATCGGCGCGGTGGACAGCCTCGGCCTCAGCGGCGCCATGCTGCAGATGATCAGCCATGGCCTGATCGCCGCCGCCATGTTCTTCGTGACGGGCGTGTTCTACGAGCGCACCAAAACGCTCTCCATCCCCAACATGGGCGGCCTGGCGAAGGTGCTGCCGATCACCTTCGCCTTCTTCGTGGCCAGCTCCCTGGCCTCCCTCGCCCTGCCGGGGATGAGCGGCTTCGTGAGCGAGATCACGGTGTTCCTCGGCCTCACCAGCAACGACGTGTTCACCGTGGGCTTCCGCGTGATCGCCGTGGTGCTCGCCGCCATCGGCGTGGTGCTCACCCCCATCTACCTGCTCAGCCTCTGCCGGCGCGTGTTCTTCGGCCCCCGCATCCCGGCCCTGGCCGTGGTGGGTGACATGAAGCCCCGCGAGCTGGTGATCGGCCTCACCCTGCTGGTGCCCACCCTGGTGATCGGCTTCTGGCCCCGCATCGCCATCGACCTCTACGAAGCCAGCACCACCGCCCTGGCCACCGGCTTGGCCCAGCACACGGTGGTGGCGCTTCGGCTTCCCGCCCTCGGCTGAGCAGCGGCGCCGGGGTTCTTTGGGTTGGAATGGCTTCAACCCCTTGAGCCAGCCCGCCGCCATGGTCGCCAGCGTTCCGGAACTCCTGCGCGGTGAGGGTCTGCCCCACTACGAAGCGATCACTCCGGAGGCGGTGAGCGCCCACATCCCCACCCTGATGGCGGAGCTGGAGGAGGAGCTTGCTGCCCTGGAGCTGGGGCTTGAGCGCACCCTGGCCGCCGGCACCCCACTCGACTGGGGCCAGTTGATGGACCCCCTGCAGCGGCTCGGCGAGCGGCTGCGCTGGAGCTGGGGGGTGGTGAGCCACCTCAACGGTGTCTGCAACAGCCCCGAGCTGCGGGAGGCCCATGCCGCCCAGCAGGGCGCTGTGGTGGCCTTCGGCAACCGCGCCGGCCAGAGCCAAGTGATCTTCCGGGGCCGCCAACGGCGCCACGCCCCTTGACGCCACCCAACGGCGCATCCTGGAGGCGGAGCGGCGCGACATGCAGCTGCGCGGCGTGGGCCTCAGCGGCGCGGAGCAGGAGGCGTTCAACGCCGCCAGCCAGGAGCTGGCGGAGCTCTCCACCCGCTTCGGCAACCAGGTGCTCGATGCCACCAACGGCTGGACCCTGCGGCTCACCGCCCCTGAGCAGGTGGAGGGGCTGCCAGCGAGCCTGCTGGATCAGCTGGCCCAGGCGGCCCGTGCCGCCGGCGATGCGGACGCCACGGGCGCAGCCGGCCCGTGGCTGCTGGGGCTCGACATGCCCCGCTACGCGCCGTTCATGAAATACAGCCGCTGCCGCCCGCTGCGGGAGCAGGTGTACAAGGCCCACGTGAGCCGGGCCTCCGGCCAGGGCGACAGCAGCGAAGCGGCCGAGCGCAACAACTGGCCCCTGATCGAGCGCATCCTCACCCTGCGCGGTGAGCAGGCCCGCCGCCTCGGTTACGCCAACTGGGCCGAAGTGAGCCTGGCCGCCAAGATGGCCGACTCCGAAGCCGCCGTGGAGGCCCTGCTGGAGGAGCTGCGGGCCGCCGCCCATCCGGTGGCCCAACAGGAACTCAAAGCCCTGGCGGACTGCGCCCGCCGCCACGGCGCCCCCGAAGCCGACGACCTCCAGCCCTGGGACATCAGCTTTTGGGCCGAGGTGCTGCGCCAGGAGAGCTTCGAGCTCGACAGCGAAGCCCTGCGCCCCTACTTCCCGCTGCCGCGGGTGCTGGATGGCCTGTTCGCCCTCTGCAACCGCCTGTTCGGCATCCGCATCGAAGCGGCCGATGGCGAGGCGCCGGTGTGGCACCCCGACGTGCGCTTCTTCCGCATCCTCGAGGCCAGCGGCGACCGGGCGGGCGACCCCCTGGCCGCCTTCTTCCTCGACCCCTACAGCCGCCCCGGCAGCAAGCGCGGCGGCGCCTGGATGGATGAGTGCCTGGTGCGCTCCCGCCGGCCCGATGGCACACCGGTGCTGCCGGTGGCCTACCTGATCTGCAACCAGAGCCCGCCGGTGGGGGACACCCCCAGCCTGATGACCTTCGAAGAGGTGGAAACCCTCTTCCACGAGTTCGGCCATGGCCTGCAGCACATGCTCACCACCGTGGAGCGCCCCCAGGCCGCCGGCATCAATGGCGTGGAATGGGATGCGGTGGAGCTGCCCAGCCAGTTCATGGAGAACTGGTGCTACGACCGCGCCACCCTGCTGGGCATGGCCCGCCACTGGCAGAGCGGCGAGCCGCTGCCGGAGAGCGAATTCGCCAAACTCCACGCCGCCCGCACCTTCATGGGCGGTGCCGCCACCCTGCGGCAGGTGCATTTCGCCCTGGTGGATCTGAAGCTCCACAGCCAGTGGCACCCCGGCTGCGGCCAAACCCCCGAGCAGCTGCGCCGCACCATCGCCACCACCACCACGGTGCTCGCCCCGATCGACGAGGACGCCTTCCTCTGCTCCTTTGGCCACATCTTTGCCGGCGGCTACGCCGCGGGCTACTACTCCTACAAGTGGGCCGAGGTGCTCAGCGCCGATGCCTTCGGTGCCTTCGAGGAGGTGGGGCTCGAGAACGAAGCCCAGATCCGCGACACCGGCCGCCGCTTCCGCGAGACGGTGCTCAGCCTCGGGGGCAGCCTCGATCCCCAACAGGTGTTCGAAGCCTTCCGCGGCCGCCAGCCCAGCAGCGAGGCCCTGATCCGCCACTCCGGCCTCGTGGCGGTTTAGCCCGGCGCCAACAGGCACGCGGCCACCGCCGCCAGGGCGCGCGGGTGGCCGATCAACTGCCGGTGGGTCCACACCGGCAGGGCGCGCCGCTGCCCCAGCGGCAGCACGGCCCGCCAACCGGGCACCACGGTGAGCTCCGTGGGGCAATAGAAGCTGGTGCAGGCCACCCCCTGGAGCCGGCCCATGCCGGCATCCAGGTGGCGCAGCAGCGGACTGCCCAGCTTCATGTCGGCGATGCCGGCCAGCAGCGCCCGCGGCACCAGCTGGGCCGTCAGCGTGCCCCGCATCGGGCTGCCCAGGCAGACAAAACGGCGGCAGCGCGCCGCACCGCCGTGGTCCTGCAGCCACAGGCGCCCCACCAGGCCGCCCATCGAAAAGCCCAGCAGGTCGATCGGGGTGTGGGGCCCGAAGCGCGCGTTGATCAGCGGCGCCAGGGTGGCCGCCAGCTGCCGCAGCGGCACCGCCCCGAAGCGGTGGGGCAGGTGCGGCGCCAGCAGCGTTAGCTCCGGGCAGCGCCCCAGCAGCTCCGCCTCCAGGCGCCGGAACACCCGCGGCGTGTCCCACAGGCCATGCAGCAGCACCAACGGCGGCCGCGGCGGCGGGGGAGACCCCAGGGCCATCAGGAGCTGGCCAGGCCGATCGCCCGCGACAGGGTGAGGGCCACCAGGTCCATCATCACCACCCCATGCAGCACAAACAGGGTCTTCATGCGGCGGCTGAGGGGCTTGGCACCGCTGGGTTCGAACTGCAGCAGGGTGATGGCCGCCACATGGAAGTAGTCGAAGGCCTGGGGCGGTTCCTCCTCAAAGCGGATCTGGCTACGGCCCTGGCGGCGGGAGCCGCTGTCGAGCCGCCAGTAGAGCCAGCCAAAATTCAGCGTGATCAGCGGCAGGAACAGCACCAGCTGCAGCAGCAGCAAACTGCCCGCCTTGAGCTCCGACAGCAGCAGCAGGTTGAGCAGCACAAACTGCAGGGCGCAACGCAGGCTCAACAGGCCCCCCAACAGATCGGTGGCCCAGCGGCTTGGGGGCCGGCGCAGCGATTGCACAAGCAACCCCACCACCAACACCACCGCCACCATGCGCAGCGGCAGGGGACCGCTGGTGATCACCAGATAGAGCTGGTTCGCGGCCTGGGCCAGGCCCCGCACCTCGGGGTCATTGATCTGCCCGAGCCCGTCGGCGAGGTTGTTCAGGAAAAGCGTGGCGAACTGGTGGCCAGCGGCCAGCAACCAGATCTGCCAGGTGCTCCCCCACCAGCGCTGCAGACGGCCCATCAACCCTCGCGGTGGCAGTGCCGTGAGCGCTGCACGCCCACCACCCCATCAAAGCCGGGCACGGGGGCGTGGCACTTGCGCAGTTCGAGCCGCGTGGGCACGGGGCCATAGAGCTGCTCGAGCCGATCCAGGATGCGCTCGGAGAACTGCTCCAAGGTGAGACAGCGCAGCTCCCCCGCCAGCCGCTGCAGTGCCGTGATCGCCTGGCTGTAGTCGAGGCTGTGCTCCAGCGCATCGGCGGCGCCGGCGGCCGCCAGATCCCAATCGAGGCTGAAGTCGAGCTCAAACCACTGCCCCAGCAACCGCTCCCGCTCCAGCACCCCCACATGGGCCCAGAGGCGCAGGCCGCGCACAAGGATCCGATCGGCAGCGCCCGGTGTCACGGCAGCCTTCACAGCGGCAGGTCGCGGTGGCTGAAGTGGCGGCCGCCGGCGGCGTAGTCGGCGGCGATGTGGCCATCGCCCCGCAGCAGGTAGCGGTAGGTCACCAACCCCTCGAGCCCCACAGGGCCGCGGGGCGGCAGGGTCTGGGTGCTGATGCCCACCTCGGCCCCGAACCCATAGCGGAAGCCATCGGCGAAGCGGGTGGAGCAGTTCACATACACCCCGGCGCTGTCCACCCCCCGCAGGAACGTCTCCGCCGTGGCGGCGTTGGTGGTGCAGATGGCATCGGTGTGGCGTGAGCCGTAGCGGCGGATGTGCTCCAGGGCCTGGGGCAGGTCATCCACCACCCGAACCGCCAGCACCAGGTCGGAGTATTCGGTGCTCCAGTCGTCGTCGCTGGCGGCCTGCTCCACCCCCAGCGCACGGCTGGCGGCATCGCCCCGCAGGCTCACGCCGGCGGCGGCGAAGGAGGGCAGGGCCTGTTGCAGAAACGCCGGGGCCACCTCGCGGTGCAGCAGGAGTGTCTCGATCGCATTGCATGCGGCGGGGTACTGGGTCTTGGCGTCGATCGCCACCCGCACCGCCTGGGGGATGTCGACCTCCCGGTCGACATACAGGTGGCAGATGCCGTCGGCGTGGCCCAGCACCGGAATGCGGGTGTTGTCCTGGATGAAGCGCACCAGGGCATTGGAGCCCCGCGGAATGATCAGATCCACCAGGCCATCGAGCTTGAGCAGCCCAAGGCTCTCCTCACGGGAGGTGAGCAACTCCAGCGCCTCGGGTGCCACCGCACTGGCCTCGAGGCCGCGGCGCGCG
>JBEBCX010000054.1:0-7816 GCA_041157425.1 Cyanobacteriota bacterium
CGTTTGGGCCGGGGCGGTGAGGTTGAGGCCGGCAGCCTCGAGCACATCGGCGGAGCCCACCTTGCCGCTGGCGCTGCGGTTGCCGTGCTTGGCCACATGGGCACCACAGGCGGCCGCCACGAAGGCCACCGCGGTGGAGATGTTGAAGGTGTTGGCCCCGTCTCCCCCCGTACCGCAAGTGTCCACCAGGGGCAGATCCGGCCGTTCTCCGGGCAGGGGGCAGGCCTGGCGGAGCACCTGGGCCATGGCCGCCAGCTCTTCACCGTTCACCCCCTTGGCCCGCAGGGCCGCCAGCAGCGCGCCCGTCTGCACCGGCTGCAGCTGCTCAGCCAACCAGGCCTGCATCAGCGCCGTGGCCTCCGGAGCCGTGAGCGATCGGCCCTGCAGCAGCTGCTCCAGCAGGGCCGACCAGGATGGGGGGGCAGGGGCCATGGGTGAAAGGTCAGAGAACAACGGTGGGGGCTGAGGCAGGGGCGGGGTCAGGGGCTGTCCTGGTCGGCGGTGTCGAAGCCGGAGCCCACCGACTGCTCATCAGCCCGCACCCCCGGCCGGTAGCCCGCCTCCCAGATGGCCCGGCAGCGGTTGTTGAGTTGCTCGCGGCTCAGGCCCCACAGGCGAAGGGTTTTGGCCAGGTCGTCCTGCAGGTCGTGGGCACCGGGAAAGCCGGCGTATCGCATCAGCAGCCGCCCCAGGTCCACCAGCTGGGCCTCGGCGGGGGTTTCGGTGGCCAGCAGCTGGTCCACCAGCTCCCGGTCGGTGGCGTAGAGCGGGTGCGACTGCGGCTGCTGCTCGTCCATGGGCCGTCGGGTTCGGCTCCCTAGGTTGGCAGCACTTGCTGAGCTCCATGGCGGCGATCCGTTTCGGCCTGATCGGGCGCTACCTGCGCCCCCATCGCCGCACGGTGCTGCTGGGCATGGCGGCGCTGGTGGTGGTGAACCTGCTGAGCGTGTCGATCCCGCTGCTGGTGCGCGGGGTGATCGACGACCTGCAGGACGGCTTCAGCGTGGCCGATGTGCTGCGCCAGGCCCTGCTGATCATCAGCCTGGCCACGGTGATGGGCGCTGTGCGGCTGTGGTCGCGGATGCTGGTGTTCGGCGTGGGCCGCCAGGTGGAGGCGGAGCTCAAGCAGCGGATCTTCGACCACATGCTCCGCCAGGAGCCGGGTTGGGTGCAGACCACCGGCAGCGGTGAGGTGATCAGCCGGGCCACCAGCGATGTGGAAAACGTGCGGCGGCTGCTGGGCTTCGCCGTGCTCAGCCTCACCAACACCGCCCTGGCCTATGCCCTCACCCTGCCGGCAATGCTGGCGATCGACCCCTGGCTGAGCCTGGCGGCGGTGGGGCTCTACCCGCTGATGCTCGTGATCGTGCGCCTGTTCGGCGGCCGCATGATGAAGCAGCAGCGGCGCCAACAGGAGGCCCTGGCCCAGCTCAGCGACCTGATCCAGGAGGACCTCTCCGGCATCAGCGCCATCAAGATCTACGGCCAGGAAACCACCGAGCGGCAGGCCTTCGCCGCCCGCAACCGCCGCTACCGCGACGACGCCCTGCAGCTGGCCCGCACCCGCAGCACCCTGTTTCCGCTGCTGGAGGGCATCAGCTCGGTGAGCCTGCTGCTGCTGCTGGCCCTGGGCAGCGGCCAGCTGGCGAGCGGCCGGCTGTCGATCGGCGATCTGGTGGCGCTGATTCTGTTTGTGGAGCGGCTGGTGTTCCCCACGGCGCTGCTGGGGTTCACCCTCAACAGCTTCCAAACCGGGCAGGTGAGCCTGGAGCGGGTGGAGGAGCTGCTGCGCCGCGAGCCGGAGATCCAATCCCCCAGCCAGGCCATGCCCCTGGTCCGCCCCCAGGCCGGCCGTGGGGCGGCACTGGAGGCCCGCGGGCTCACGGTGCACTACCCGCAGGCCCAGCGGCTGGCCCTCGATGGCGTCAGCTTCCGGCTGGAGCCGGGCGAACTGGTGGCGGTGGTGGGCCCCGTGGGCTGCGGCAAAACCACGCTGGTGCGCGCCATCGGCCGCATGGTGGAAGTGCCCGCCGGCCAGCTGTGGCTCAACGGCAGCGACATCACCCAGGTGGACCTCAACGACCTGCGCCAGCAGGTGGCGTTGGTGCCCCAGGAGGGGTTCCTGTTCACCGCCACCCTGGCGGACAACCTGCGCTACGGCGATCCGGAAGCGGATCAGAGGGCGGTGGAGCAGGCGGCGGTGCAGGCCCGGCTGGAGGCGGACATCCGCGGATTTCCCGATGGCTACCGCACCTTGGTGGGGGAGCGGGGCATCACCCTCAGCGGCGGCCAGCGGCAGCGCACCGCCCTGGGGCGAGCCCTGCTGGTGCAGGCGCCGCTGCTGGTGCTCGATGACGCCCTGGCCAGCGTGGACAACAACACCGCGGCGGCGATCCTTGCGGCGGTGCGGCAGCAGCGGCAACGCACGATTTTGATGGTGAGCCACCAGCTCTCGGCCGCCGCCGCCTGCGACCGGATCCTGGTGCTCGATGGCGGCCGCCTGGTGCAGGAGGGGCACCACAACAGCCTGGTGACACAAAACGGCACCTACCGGCGTCTGTGGGAGCGGGAGCAGGCGGAGCAACAGCTCAGCCGCGCCGCCTGATCGGGCGCCCTCGGGCCGTCACAACGTGTATGGCTGGGCAGACAAGCCGGCCAACCGTGGCTTAGCTGGAGACACCCCTCTGCGCCGCTGCCGCGCCGCTGCTGCCATGACCGCCGGTGTGCCCTACCGCCTGCGCTGCACCCTCACCTTCGGGGACATCTACGGGCAGATCCTGATCTGGATGCTGGTGATCTTCGCCAGCCTGGCGGCGGGCCTGGCGCTGATGGGGGCCAGCCGGCCGATGTTTGCCCTGGTGGGGGTGGGCCTGATCCTGGTGCTGTCGCTGCCGTTCCTGCTGTTTGCCTTCACCACCACCCTGCTCAACCACATCGCCCTGGAACCCGGTTCACCGCAGGGCTGAAGCCCCCTAGGCTCGCGGCCACACATCAACCGCAACCCGGGTGTTCGGACTGTTTCAGGCCATGGCAGGCAGCAAGACCAGGCTGGTGAGCCCCGAGGCGGCATTGCCGGGGCGTAGCACCCCGATTCCCACCGCCGAGCGCCATGCGGTGTTGGGCACGGCCCTGAAGGCACCGCTGAGCACCAGCCAGCAGGAGGCCCTGTTCGGCTGCGGTTGTTTCTGGGGGGCGGAGAAGGGCTTCTGGCGGCTGCCCGGGGTGATCACCACCGCCGTGGGCTACGCCGGCGGGTTCACCCCCAACCCCACCTACGACGAGGTGTGCTCCGGCGCAACGGGCCACACGGAGGTGGTGCGGGTGGTGTGGGATGTGAACGCCGTTGATTTCAGCGACCTGCTGAAGCTGTTCTGGGAATGCCACGACCCCACCCAGGGCATGGCCCAGGGCAACGACACCGGCACCCAATACCGCTCGGCGATCTATGTGCCGGAGCCGGCGCTGCTGGCCCAGGCGGAGGCCTCCCGCGACCGCTACCAGGCGCTGCTCACGGCGGCGGGTCGCGGCGCGATCACCACGGAACTCGCCAGCGGCATGCCGTTTTTCTTCGCCGAGGCCTACCACCAGCAATACCTGGCCAAGCCGGGTAGCCGGCCTTACTGCTCCGCCCGCCCCAGCGGCGTGCTGCTGGATGCCTTCCCCGGCTCGGCCTATCAGCTGCCCGCTTCGGTGTGGAGCCACTACGACTGGTCGATCGAGCACTGCGTGCTGCGGGGGGAGAACAGTCCGATCCAGCCATGATCAGCCTCACCCTGGCCCCCTTGCTGGCGATGACCAGCCCCTGGTGGGAGGACTACGAGGTGCGCGAGCGCTTCCTCTGCGGTGACCGCGGCGGCCTGGTGGTGGAGCGCAACGCCTCCCAGGCCTCGCTGATCAGTGGCCCCGCCGGCATCACGTTGTTCCGTGAATCCAGCACCGAACCGGGTCTGCGCTACCGCAACGGCGAGATGCTGCTGGTGCTGTGGGGCGACAACCTCACCCTCGAGCAGGGGCGCAGCACCCTGCGATGCATCCGCACCGACCAAGCCTGAGACCAGCCCAACCGGACCACACCCATGACGCCCCTGCCCGACCGCACCGTGATCATCGGCATGATGGCCACCCTGGGGCTGGTGTTCGCCCTGGTGTTCTGGTTTGTGCGGCTCAACCCCAGCACGCCACCGCCGCTGCAATGGCGTGACAGCGCGCCGCTGCGCCCCGCCCAGCCGGCACTGCCGGGCAAACCGTCCAACGCCGCACTGATCTGAGCGGTCCTGCAGGACAATGCGGCCGGCCCCTGCCCCGCGCGTTCCCGCCAGTGCCGCCGAAGCCGCAACGCCAGCTGCACCCCCTGCCCAAGGGGCTGGTGGAGCTCTACGGCCTGCTGGCGGTGCTGTTCGTGCTTGTGCCCGAGTGGATGGCCGGCGGCGCCCTGGCCGGTTTGCGCGAGGGGCGTGAGGGCAGCGACCTGCCGATGACCGCCCGCGCCTGGCGGCGGGTGCCGGAACTGCGCCTCGCCTCGATGCCGCTGGCGGAGCTGCGGCTGCTGGCACGGCAGCTTCGGGTGTGGGGTTATGCGGGGCTGAACCGCGAACAACTCACCGGCCGGCTGCTGGGCAAAATCCGCGCCCGAGGGGCAAAGGCACTGTGGTAGCTTCGATCTGCCGGGGCGTAGCGCAGCTTGGTAGCGCACCACTTTGGGGTAGTGGGGGTCGTGGGTTCAAATCCCGCCGCTCCGATTGATTCACCGGCGCGCCACCTTCGGGTGGCGTTTTTTTTGCCCCAGCAGGCCAGCCGCTCGGTGCTCAGTGCAGGCGGGTCGTGACCCGGTAACAGCGCAACCAGCGGTTCACCCGCGGCCGCAGGGTGGGGGGCACCTCCTCCAGCAGTTGGGAGAGCTCCAGGGCCCCGAGGCGGCGCAGGTCACGCACGTCCACATGCCATAGGGCCTCGGCCTCCCGGATCAGCCGCGCCCAGGTGCGCGTGTCCTGCCAACGCTGCACGCCCTGCTGGGGGGGAAAACGGGTGATGGGGTGGCCCCGGGCTGTTGATGCCATGGCCGCCACCGGCGGGGATCGCCCTCAGCTTGAAGCGGGGCAGAAGGCACATGCAAAACGCACGGTTCTGCTTCCCGTTGCTGAAGCAAATCAGGCGCTACGGCGCTCGTGGGGCTCTTGGGGGTCCTCCAGCGGCACCACCGGGAACCCGAGGCGCTCCACCTCCCGCTCCGAGAGGCGGCGGGTCCAGGCGCCGCTCACCGGATCGTTCCAGCGGAAGCCGGCTTCGCGGGCCCGGTGGCGCTCCTCGTAGGAGACGCGGGCGCGGTACAGGCGACGCGGCTCCAAGCCCTCCGCCAGCAACTGCTCCAGCTCGGCGCAGCGCTCAAACACCTGGGCCAAGTAGATGCAATCGGTGAGGGCGCGGTGGGCCGCCCACACGGGCACCCCATAGGCCAGGGCCAGGTCACGCACCGAGGGGTTGGGCCGCAGCTGGCGCTCGGCCGGCCAGCGCAGATCCTCCATGCTGCAGAGCCAGGGCTTGTCGATTCCCGGCAGGGGGCCGTGGCCAAACCACTGGCGATCGAAGGCGGCGTTGTGGGCCAGCACCACATCGGCGCTCTCCAGCAGCGCCGCAAAGCAGGCCAGCCCGGCGTTCCAGGGCTGGGGCAGGCGGCTCACCGCCGCGGCGATGCCGTTGATCGCTTCGGCATCGTTGCGCTCACAGGGCAACAGAAACGACACCTGGGAGAGCACCGCCCGATGGGGCACGTCGAACAGCACGGCCCCCACCTCGATGCAGTGGTGATGCTCCGGGTCGAGGCCCGTGGTTTCGGTGTCGAGGATCAGCAGCCGCTGGGGGCCGGCGGGAGCCGTGGGGGCGGCGGGCACCAGGCTCACGGGCGCAGGCTCAGGCTGCTGCGGCACGGGCTGCTTTGGAACGGGCTGCTTTGAAACGGTGGGGGCCGCCAGGCTGAGCAGATCCGCCTGCTCCCAGCCGGGGGCCTCGGCGCGGCTCTCCACGGGGGATGCTGCGGAGGAATCCTGCGGCTGGGGCATCGGGCGGAACGGCACTGCCGCCATGATCTCAGCGTTGGCCGATGCTGCCTAGGGTTTGGGCCAACCCCAGCTGCCCCCCTTGGCCCAACCCCTGAGCAGCGGTGATCGCGCCCCGCAGATCGCCCTCACCGATCAGAACGGCGTGGAGCGCCGCAGCGACCAGCTAGCGGGCAAGGCCCTGGTGCTGTTCTTCTACCCCAAGGACGACACCCCCGGCTGCACCATGGAGGCCTGCGCCTTCCGCGACAGCTACGCCGATCTGCAGGCCCTGGGGGCCGAGGTGTGGGGGGTGAGCGGCGATGACGCCGGCAGCCACCAGCGCTTCGCCAGCCGCCACAACCTGCCCTACCCGCTGCTGGTGGACCGGGGCAACCAGCTGCGGCGCGCCTTCGGGGTGCCGGCGGTGCTGGGGCTGCTGCCCGGCCGCGTCACCTACGTGATCGATGCCGATGGTGTGATCCGCCACGTGTTCAACAACCTGCTGGATGGCCCCGCCCACCGGCGGGAAGCCCTGGAGGCCCTGCGGCGGCTGCAAACGGCATGAGCTGGCGGCAGCGGGGCAGCCTCTGGACCCTGCAGCCCCCGGATCCCCAGGGCCGGGTGGACTTCATCGGCGGCAGTTACCTGGCCGCCACCCCCCAGCTCAGCTACCGGCGGCTGCTGGAGGCCCTGGCCCGCCAGGGGCTGGAGGTGTGGGCCTGGAGCTACGTGCCGGGCTTCGACCACCAGGCCCAGGCCAATGAGGCCTGGCGCGCTTTTCGCGGCGAGCGCAGCGCTCTGCCGGTGTTGCGGCTGGGGCACAGCCTCGGCTGCAAGCTGCACCTGCTGGCCCCCGACAACGGCCGCGGCTGCAGCGGCCTGGCGGCCCTCAGCTTCAACAACTTCTCCGCCGAGCGCAGCGTGCCCCTGCTGGCGGACCTGGGCCCACGGCTGGGGATCAGCAGTGAATTCAGCCCCTCACCGGAGGAAACCCTGCGGCTGGTGGGGCGCGAGTACCGCCAGCCGCGCAACCTGCTGGTGCGCTTCAACCGCGACGGGATCGACCAGAGCCAGCGGCTGCTGGATCAACTGCGCCAACGGCCCGGCGATGGCTCCAGTTTGGTGACATTGCCGGGGGATCACCTCACCCCCGCCAGTGCGGGGCTTCGGCAGAACCTGCTGGGCCGCTGGGCCGATGACCCCGCCCGCCAGCGCCAGATCGATCGCCTGGCGGAGCTGGTGAGCGGCTGGTGGCGCTCAGACCCGCAGGGCGTCGAGCACGGAGCGGTCCTCCAGGGTTGAGGTGTCGCCGCTCACCTCCTGGCCGGCGGCCAGGGAGCGCAGGATGCGGCGCATGATCTTGCCGCTGCGGGTCTTCGGCAGGGCGTCGGTGAACTTGATCAGATCAGGCCGGGCGATGGGGCCGATCTCCTTGCCCACATGGCCGCGCAGCTCGGCGATCAGGGCGTCGTCACCGGTGCGGCCGGCTTCGAGGGTCACAAAGGCCACGATGCCCTCCCCCTTGAGGTCGTCGGGGCGGCCCACCACGGCGGCCTCCGCCACGGCGGGGTGGCTCACCAGGGCGCTCTCGATCTCCATGGTGCCCAGCCGGTGGCCGCTCACGTTGATCACGTCGTCGACCCGGCCCATCACCCAGAAGTACCCATCGGCGTCGCGGCGGGCGCCGTCACCGGCGAAGTAGAGGGACGAGCCATCGGCGGGGCGGATCTCCTCCCAGTAGCTCTTGCGGAAGCGCTCCGGATCGCCGTGCACCGTGCGCA